>JAFDVT010000193.1 GCA_018268875.1 Acidobacteriota bacterium | reverse complement strand
CAATCCAGGACCTGGCGGCTTCTATGGCAGCGGGTCATGCCGTAGAAGCGGTAAAGCCGCTGATGCCCATCAAGCCTCGCGAAGTGTGGGCTTGCGGGTGTACCTACGAGATGAGCGCCTCGTTCCGGGATGCGGAACACGGGACACGCGAAGGTTTCTACGCGGCGGTTTACCGTGGGGACCGTCCCGAGGTGTTCTTCAAGGGGACGTCGCGCGTTTGCGTGGGGCCGGATGAGCCGATCGGGATTCGCGTCGATTCGAAGTTCACGGCGCCGGAGCCGGAACTGGCGGTGATCCTGGGTACCGGTGGCAAGGTTGTCGGCTACACGGTAGCGAACGATGTTTCCGCGTGGGACATCGAGCGCGAGAACCCGCTGTATCTGCCGCAATCGAAGACCTACACGGCGTGCTGTTCGTTAGGGCCGGTGATTGTTACGGCGGACGAGATCACCGATCCCCGGACGCTGGACATGACGTGCGTGATCAAGCGCGGCAATGGCGAGACGTTCCGCGGTTCGACGTCGACGTCCAAGCTGGGCCGTACGGTGGACAAGCTGATCGAGTACCTGATGCGTGCGAATGAAGTTCCCTGTGGTAGCGTGCTGCTGACGGGTACGGGAATCATCGTGACGCAGGAGTCCGCGCTGGCGGAAGGCGATGTGTGCACGATCAGCGTCCCGCAGATTGGCACGCTGTCGAATCCGGCGGTGGTGGTCGGGTAGCTTTAGGTTCAACGTCAGAGAAAAAGGCGGCCATGCGCGAAAGTGTGGCCGCCTTTTGTGCGCGAGCAAGCTGAGCCCGCAAGAGGCGGACAAGGTTTTGGGATGGGCTCGAAAATCCAAACTTGCAACGGCAGCTGAAAAGCCGCCTTTTTCTTTTTTAGACCGACACCGATAAAAGTACTATTTGATACGTATGTTACTCTTTCGGCGTCGCATGAAGAATTGTTTATTTGCTGTATGGATTGCATCGACGGTATTTGCAGCGGAGACCAACTGGCGGCCTATTCCACCTGAAATTCTTTCGTCAAAAACCCCGAAGATTGACCCGCAAGCCGATGCCGAGTGCTTGTTCTGGGACTCGTGGGTGGAAGACTATACGCAGGGCGGATATGCGCAGCACCGCACCGAGAACTATATCCGCATCAAACTCTACAATGCGCGCGCAATTGAGACTTGGGGCGACGTCAAAATCGAATATCCGTCGTCGATTGGCGCGACCATCAGCGATTTTAAAGGCCGCGTGATCAAGACTGATGGAAGCATCGTGGAAGTCAAGGGTAATCAGGCCAAAGACACCACCGTGCTCAAAGCCGGCAAGCTGAACATCCGGGCGAAAAGCTTCGCGTTTCCGGGACTTCAGCCGGGCGACATCATCGAATACAAATACATCGAAAACGTGAGCGGCGGCTACTTCCGGTATGTGCGCCTTCCGATGCAAATGGAAATCCCGGCGTGGGAAATCACGCGCAATGTCCGCCCGCTCTATTACCCGAGCTTTTCCGACCGCATGACCAGCTACCCGTTCAACATTGACTTCAAGGGGTGGCGGGAGGTAACCGGAGTTGCCGGACGCAGCGGTTTTGTTCGCACTTCCGTGCAGGATATGCCGGCGTTTGTGCGCGAACCGCAGATGCCCGATGAAGACGACGTGCGTGGCTGGATCCTGATCTTTTATGTCGAAGGGGAGCGCAAGCCCGAAAAATATTGGCCGTCGCTCGGCCGTAAGCTGAACGATGAATTTCGCAAAGGCGTCAAGGTCAACAACGAAATCAAGAAGATCGCGGCCGAAGTAGCGGGGCCTGTGAACAGCGCGGTGGGAAAGGCGAAGGCGCTGGCGTTTTATTGCCAGACGCAGATTCGCAATGTCGCCTTCGAGGCCGACGGGATGAAAGCGCAGGATCGCGACGATTTCTTTAAGACCAAGCTGAAAGACGACGATGTGTACACCTCGGCCGACGCGTTGAAGCACAAGATCGGAAGGCCGCAGGACATCCGCCTTCTGTTCTTTGCGCTTGCCGAGGCGGCGGGCCTGAATCCGGTGTTTGCCGTCTCGTCCAGCACCGATGGACCGCTGTTTCACGCCGCGTTTACCGATCCGTACTTTATTAAGTCCAACGTATTGGTGGGAATTCCGGAAACGCCTGGCGGCAAGCTGAATTTCTACAACCCCGGTTCGCCTTATCTTCCGGCGGGAATGGTGAACAAGGAATATCAAGGGCAGCCGGTGCTGCTGTGCGATCCCAAGGAACCCAAGCTCATGGTGGGCGATGCCAGCCCGGCGGAGATGAGCGCGGCCAACCGCTCGGCGGCGTTTTCCCTGAGCGCGGACGGCGCGTTGAAAGGCGACGTGCGAATGGTGTACACCGGACATCTCGGGGCGGAACGAAAGCGAATCTACGATGGGAAGAGCCCGGAAGAACGCGACAAGGAACTGCAGAAGCAGTTCGAGCTGCGGTATCCCGGCGCGCAGATTTCGAAGCTAAGAGTCGAGAACGCGGATACTCCGGCCGGCGACTTCACCGTGTCCTATCACATCGAGATGGAGAACTACGCGCAGCGCACGGGCAAGCGGATGTTCCTGCAGCCGGGATTCTTCCAGTTCGCCGACAAGCCTATCTTCACGGCGTCCAAACGGCGCTTTCCGATTCAGTACGACAACGCGTGGAGCGAGAACGACCGGTTAGACTTTGCGTTGCCTCCGGGGTTTGTTTTGGATGCCGCCGACATGCCCGGCGAGATCAAGCTGGGCGGTGTTGGCGATTACAAGTTCGGCGGCGCCTACAACAAACAGGCGCACAAGCTGACCATCACGCGTTCCCTCAAATGGGGACAAGGCGGCACCTTGTGGTTTGAAGCGAAGGGCTATCCCGCGGTGAAGGATGCCTGGGACAAACTGCATGCGGCGGACACGCATCAGTTGACGCTGAAGGCGGAACCCATTCAATGAGAACGATCCTTGTTGCGGGACTGCTGTTCTGTTCGTTGGCGCAGGCTGAGATCCCCAACTGGGTTCGCGAATTTGCGACGTCGCAGCATCCCGAGTATCCGCCGGCCACTAAAGCCGTCGTTCTGTTGAACGAGGAAAAGGTGACCGCCGAGGCGTCCGGAAAACGGTTGACGCAAATCCGCAAGGCCATCAAAATTCTTACTGCCAACGGCCGGAGCGAAGCCACCAGTTCCATTTTCTTTGACGTTCGCAACTCCAAAGTTCGCGAGGCGAAGGCGTATGTACTGCATCAGGGCGGCAAAACGAAGGAGTTCGGCCGCAAGGACTTTAGCGAGGAATCGGCGATTCCGAGCTACGCGATGTACTCGTCGATGAAAGCGCTGACGGCAAAAGGGGCGGATTCCGTCGATCCCGGAGCTGTGTTTGCGGTGGAGTTCACGCTCGAAGAACAATCGGTGTTTTCGCAGTTCTGGTTCGCGCTCCAGGATGACCTGCCAACTCTGTTGAGCCGCTTTCAGGTCACCGTGCCAGCCGGATGGACGGCGACGGCGGCTACGTTCAACGGAGCGGACGCCAAGGCCAGCGTGGAAGGCGACACCTACACCTGGGAGGCGCGTAAGCTGCCACCGTTCGAGCGCGAACCAAGCGCACCCGGAATGTGGGCGCAACTTCCCCGGCTAGGCATCGCGCTGCAGGCGCCGAAGACCGTAACGACTCCGGTCGCGACCTTTGCCGACTGGAAAGACGTTTCCGTATGGAAATGCAAGCTGAGCGATCCGCAATCCGAGGTAACGGCCGCGATTGAAGAGAAGGCGAAACAGTTGACCGCCGGAAAAGCGGCGCTGGACGGCATTCGCGCCTTGGCCGAGTTCGCGCAGAGTATTCGCTATGTCGCGATTTCGACCAATCTGGCTCGTGGCGGCGGGTACGTTCCGCATACGGCGGACTCTGTGCTCAAGGCGGCCTACGGCGACTGCAAGGACAAGGCCAATTTGCTGAAGGCGCTGCTGAAGGTGGCGGGCGTTGAAGCCTACATGGTTTCGGTGCATTCCGGCGACCCGCGCTACACGCAGGAACAGTTCCCTTCGCCGTACCAGTTCAATCACGCGATCCTGGCGATCAAAACCTCTCCGGACGTGAACCTGCCCGCGTCGTTCACGCATCCGCAACTGGGCCGCCTGCTGTTGTTCGATCCGACGGACCAGAGCGTTCCGTTCGGGTTCCTTCCGGATCATGAGCAGAACTCGCTGGTCCTATTGCTCGCGGGCGAGCTCGGAGGCGTGGTGCGTACGCCTTCCACCAAGCCGGGCGACAACCACATCGACCGGCGGTGGAAGTTGCAACTCCTGGCGGAGGGTGGATTGAAAGGCACGATGGAAGAGGTGGCGACCGGGCAGGAGGCGTTCGACAACCGGGAAGAGTTGACGACGTTTTCAGCGGAGCGCTTTCGCAAGCGCATGGAAGCGCTGGTTTCGCACTACATCCCGGGCGCGGCGCTGCAGTCGATCGAGCCGGGGTTCGATGCGGCGAACAATACCTTTCGAACCAGGATCGTCTTCGAAACGCAAAGTTATGCGAAGATCATGGGCGGCCGGCTTTGGATGGTGCGCAGTGTGCCTATGCCGTTCGGGCGGACTCCCAACGTCAACAAGGCGACCCGGGAGCAGCCGATCGTACTTCAGCCCGCCAGCCTCACGGAAGTGGTGGAATGGGCGCTGCCCGAAAAAACGACCATCGACGAGCTGCCGGACCCGGTGAAGCTGTCGGGGACGTTCGGCGGCTTTACGGCGGAATGGAAGAAGGAGAACGCCACGACGGTACGTGTGGAGCGGGCTCTGCGGTTGGAAAACCAGTTGCTGCCGGCGGCCGATTACAAACAGGTTCGCGATTTCTTCCAGCGGTTTTATGGAGCGGAAGCGGCGCCGTTCGTGCTGGCTGCCGGGCGCTGAACACACGATCTTTGCTTTTTGTTTGCGGGTTTGCTACTCTACCCAAAGCGTTCACTCCTGAACGCGAAACCCCAGTGGGAGATAGGGCAAAGCACTCTTTCTTCGATGTATCGGGAAAGAAGAGGAGCCGAGTCTGTCGTCTGCACCACGGAGGATGAATGGCCAGGAAACCAGGTAAGAAATACCAGGCGGCCGCGAAGCAGGTCGAGTCGCGTCCGTATAGCCTCGAAGAGGCGATCCCTCTCGTTCAGAAAATCAAGTACACCAAGTTTGACGAAACGGTGGAAGTCCACATGCGTCTTGGCGTCGACCCCAAGCACGCGGACCAGATGGTCCGTGGAACCGTCGTTCTGCCAAACGGCCTCGGCAAAAACGTAAAAGTTCTCGTGATCGCGCAGGGCGATAAGCAGCGCGAAGCGACGGAAGCTGGTGCGGATATTGTCGGCGGCGAGGAATTGGTCACAAAGATCATGGCCGAAAGCTGGACCGATTACGATGCTGTAATCGCCACGCCGGACATGATGCGCTCGGTCGGTAAGCTCGGCAAGGTCCTCGGACCTCGCGGGTTGATGCCGAATCCCAAGACCGGCACGGTCACTACCGATGTCGCGACTGCCGTACGTGAGAGCAAGGCCGGTAAGGTCGAGTTCCGCGTCGACAAGACGGGCGTGATTCACGCTCCGCTCGGTAAAGTCAGCTTCAATACGGATAAGCTGCTCGAGAATGCCAACACCCTGCTGGGCGCGGTTGTGCGGGCAAAACCCGCTGCCGCCAAAGGCAAGTATGTGCAAAGCGTGACGGTGTGCTCCACGATGGGCCCCGGCATCGCTCTCGATCCGGCTCCGTATAACTCGAAGCAGGCGTAGCCAGAAAGGAAGGACATAGCATGAAGACGCGTAGTCAAAAGCAAGCCGACCTGGACTCCCTGAAGAAGGAGTTCCAGACTTCGAAGAATGTCTTTCTGACGGGTTACGAGAAGCTGACCGTCAGCCAGGACTTCGAGCTGCGTAAAACCATTCGCGGCGCGGGCGGCAATTACAAAGTCATCAAGAACACGCTGGCCGAAAAGGCCGCCGAAGGCACGGCCGCGGGAGATGTCGTCAAGAATCTCGCCGGCATGACTTCGATGGCGTGGACCGACGGCGACCCGGTGGCGCTGGCAAAAGCGCTGACCAAGTACGCCAAGGACAATCCCAGCTTCACTTTCAAGGCTGGACTCGTGGAAGGCCGTGCGATCGACGTCAAAGCGATCAACGATCTTGCGACGATGCCCAGCAAGGAAGAGATCTTCGCGAAGCTGCTGTGGCTTATCAATGCCCCGGCGCAGCGCCTCGTTACCGCGATCAACGGTGTCGGCCGCAATCTGGCCGTGGTCGTCGATCAGGGTGTCAAAGAGAACAAGTTTAAGAGCTAAGGGCGTCAGCGCTTAGTGTGTAATCCATCGATTTACTGAATCAGGAGTAAGAAGAAAATGTCGGATATCAACGCAATTGCGGATTCCATCCAAGGGCTGACGCTGCTCGAGGCTTCTCAGCTTGTGAAAATGCTCGAAGAGAAGCTGGGCGTTTCGGCTGCCGCGGCCTCCGTGGCTGTCGCTGCCCCGGCCGCCGGCGGCGCTGCCGCTCCGGCCGCCGAAGAGAAGACCGAATTCACGGTTGTTCTCACCGGCGCGGGCGCCAACAAGATCAACGTCATCAAGGTTGTTCGCGAAGTCACCAGCCTCGGCCTCAAGGAAGCCAAGGACCTGGTGGACGGCGCGCCCAAGCCCATCAAGGAAGGCGTCAACAAGGAAGAAGCGGAGTCGATCAAGAAGAAGTTTGTCGACGCCGGCGCCACCGTCGAAGTCAAGTAGTTTTGCCATGGCCTGGAGGGGCGGCCCCGCGTCGCCCCTTCCGCATGGAAGAAGGTAAAATACAGATATGGCTAAGGTTTGTCAGGTAACCGGGAAAAAGCCGATTTCGGGGAATCGCGTCTCGCACGCGAACAACAAGACCCGCCGTCGCTTTGAACCGAATCTCCACGAACAGCGTTTCTGGGTTCCCAGCGAAGGTAAGTTCGTCAAACTCAAGGTTTCGGCCAAGGGAATGAAGACGATCGACAAAGTTGGGATCGAAAAAGTGATCGCCGGGATGCGCAAGCGCGGCGAAAAGGTGTAAGCTGGAGATAGGCGATGCCAAGAATTTTGATCAAGCTCGTTTCCACCGCAGGGACCGGCCACTTCTACACGACGACTAAGAATCCGAAGTCGAAGGCGGAGAAGTTGCTGATTAAAAAATACGACCCCAAGGTCCGCAAGCATGTGGACTACAAGGAAACGAAGATCTAACGAACTCGGACCCGGAAGGCCGCAAGGATGTTCCGGGTCTCCTTTCATAGTTGCACCTCCTTTCGATTCGGCCGCCTTCCTCGTGAAGGCGGCCATTTTCTTTTAACCTTTTCTTAAGCATCATTTCTGACACTTTTCGTCAGCCGCTGCCGCTTGTACGTTTGTGGCAGACGACTACAAAACGAAATTGGACTCCTTCTTTTCCCTGGTTCCCAAAACCGGGTTGTCCCAACGAAATAACATCACCGGCACCGAATATTACGGCGAGGTAGGCTCCGGGGAACCGCGTATCTCGCGTCCTCCGAAAACGGACGGCGAGGAGAAGCGGAAAGAATGGGTGGCCAAGGTCTCAAAGAACGTTGTCGACAACGAAAAGTTCACCACGCTCACCGGATTGACACACACCACGCTTTTAGACAATTGGAAAACCGGCGGCATCATGACCAGTTGCAACGCCTTTGTGATGAAAGCCGGACAAAACGTGGGTGTCAAAGGGCTGGGCGGCTTTTACGTCGAACAGACTCTGATTTCGCTTGGGAAACGCCATTGCTGGATCACCCCGTCGTCGGGCGATAAGCCGAATTACGGCGATGTTTTCGAAACGCGGTCCCGTACGCCGGGCAACGATTACGAAAACCTCCACGTGGGCATCAGCATGTACGTTGACGGCGAGGACTGGTGGACGATTGAAGGCGGACAGGGCGGAGCGGGGTTGGGTTACGACCGCGTGGCGCGCGTCAAAAAGAAATACAACACCAAGCATCTGCTGGGTTGGGTGGACATGCGATTGCTGGCGTCCGGTCAGCCTCCGATGCCCGACTGGTTGCAGGGCACCTGGATCATTTACTGCGGCAACAAGAACTACATCTACACGTTCAACCGCTATGGCGAGGTCAGCCAAAAGGCGTACCGCCCGGGTGCGGGGATGATCGCGGATACGCCGAACCTGGACACCGGCACGACACAGGGCATGCTGGGCGATTCGTTTAAATTGCGCTGGAATGGCGAAGGCGGCGTGGAATCTTTCACCTACGACCGGTGGAACAGCTGTCCGGGCCTTCTGGAACGGATGCAGGGCAAGGCGGCCGACGGGTCTCCGCTGTCGGGCGTGCGGTTGTAACGGCTTTGGTGGACTAGCTTTGATTTCAGGCCCAGGAGGAACAGGACGACCCCGATCCTCCTGGGCCAAATTGCGTTGTCTAGCGGCGCGCGCGGCGCCGGGCTACCGCCCAAATCGCGGCACCAAGGCCGAAGAGGCCGTAAGCGGCCGGTTCGGGCGTCGGCACGACCAACGCGCTCTCGGGAAGCGCAAAGGCGAAGCCCACTCCTTGGGCGGCGATGTTGGACACCAAGTTAAAGTCGAACGAGTTGGTCGGAGCGAGGAGCGGAAAGATCCGGCCCTCCGATGTTCCGACGGTGGTCGCACGATAGGAACCGTCGGGCTGACGGGCCAATCCCACGCCAGTGCTCAGGAAATCGCTTCGTGTCGCGGGATCGCCGAGCCGCGGCGCGCCCAGGCCGGAACCCGGAACAAAGCCATTGGAGGGTCCGGCAGCGGACCGGTCCATGCTGTAAGCAATGAATGCGGTATTGGCCCGGAACAATTTCGTGGGATCGTCAAGCGTGATGGTGAAGTGCAAGGCAGCATCCGTTGCCTGGCCGGGATTCGCCTGTCCGAAGACAACAACCCATTCCGACGTATAGTTCAGGACGTCGCCATTGGATAGGTTGTGCACCGTATCCGGCACCTCCCAAGCGAAGGACCTAGTGAAATTCGGGTTGGTACCGCTGGTGACCGCGCGAAACGTCGCGCGGCCGTAGTTAGACCCGAGGTCGATTTTCGCTTGCCCCGTCGAGACCAACTGATTGATGGTGGATCCGGCGAAATTGAAGGTTGTGAGGGTGTCCGCCCAAAGCCCGGTGGCCAGGGCGAAACATAAAAAAATTCTCTTCATGGGAAAAGGTCTAGTATGACAACTAACACACCCCGGACTGAGGTATGTATCCGAGGTTGAGCCTAGGGCCCGGTGGGGGAATACCGCAGCCGAGCACGGTACTTTCGTCACATCTTACAAGAAAATCGTAATTTGTCGATCGTTACAAGTGACGCATAGCGTTCTGTCGAAACGACCGCCAGCATGCAGATACTCGAGTTGCCTGCGGAGTGACAGAATATGGAGAACATGCTAGCCGTACTTCTTCATGTCGCTTCTGCCGTTGCCGCAGGCCTCCAGTCCGGCGCAGCGGCTGTGGATATCACGCCTCCCCAAGGCGTCCCGATGGCGGGCTATTACTCGATCCGCTACAACCAGGGCACGCACGATCCCCTGATGGCCAAAGCGATCGTGTTTGAAAAGGACGGCGCGAAGGCCGCGGTCGTAGCGCTCGACCTGATCCACGTGCCGGCGCCCATCGTGGAACGGACCCGTGTGATGATCGAGGGGCTGACCTCGGTTCCCGGCGCGCACGTCATGATTAGCGCGACCCATAGCCATACCGGCCCGGAGATGGGATCGCGGTTGAAGAACGTCGACCCGGCTGCCCTTGCCAAGCTTGAGACCTGGCTGAACCAACTCCCGAACCGCATCGCGCAGGGTGTGCGGCAAGCGGAGGCGAATCTTCGTCCGATCGAACCCAAAGCCGCCATCGCAAACGAAGACTCGGTCAGCTTCATCCGGCGGTTCCGCATGACCGACGGTAGCGTCGCCTGGAACCCGGGCAAGCTGAATCCCAAGATTGCGGCTCCGGTGGGGAGCATCGATCCGCGGGTGACGTCGCTGTTCTTTGGGCAGATGGCGACCTACGTCAACTTTGCGAACCACCTCGACACGGTGAGTGGACTGGCGTTTTCCGCGGATTACGCCGGGGCGCTGGCGCGTATTGTCGATTCCGCGCGCGAGGCCGGGCACGTCACGCTGTTCACGCTGGGCTGCGCGGGCAACATCAACCATATCGACGTCAAGCGCGCGGAACCGCAGCGTGGACCCGCGGAGGCGGCGCGCATCGGCGCGATTCTGGCGGGCGATGTCCTGAAGTCGCAAAGGGAAGCCAAGGCGATGTCGATCACCGGGCCGCTGCGTACGCGCCGGGAGATCGTGCCGCTGGAGCTTGCGCCGTTTGACGCGGCGGAGGTTGCCGATGCGCGGGAGACGGTCGCGCTGTACGGGACGGCGAAGGCTCGTCCGTTTTACGACCAGGTGAAGGCGTTCCGAGTGCTCGAGATCGAATCGCGCCAGGGCAGGCCGCTGGAGGCCGAGGTACAGGCCATTACGCTGGGTCGCGAGATCGCGTTTGTCGGGTTGCCGGGCGAAATCTTCGTGGACCTCGGCAATCAGATTAAGGCGAGGTCGCCGTATGCGATCACGATCGTGGTGTCGCTGGCCAATGGGGCGCTCGGGTACATCCCGGATCGCCCGGCGTACCGCGAAGGCGCCTACGAGGTGGTGAGCAGCCGTGTTCGCGAGGGGAGCGGCGAGAAACTGGTGGAGGCGGCGCTGCGGCTGCTGCAATAGCGTGAAGAGTTCTCTCCGGTCCAATGCGATAAGCCTGCTCCGTTGCGCGGCGATGGCGAAGTTCGGTGCTGTTGGCGGAGGAGTGTTTCTGGCTGGGGGCGCGATTGCCGCAAAGGTCGCCGCGCAATCCGAATTGGGCAAGGCGGCGGTGGATGTCGTCACCGGACTTGCGGGCGGCGTAACCGCCGACTTGCTCGGCGCGGGATTTCGTGACGAGAACGATAGCGACCTCCAAACGTCGATGCACGCCGCCGTGCAACAGGCACTGCAAGCGCTGCGCCGGGAGGCCGATCCGGAATTTCGGGACTGGTTTCAGGCGTGGCAGGACAACCTGGCGGTTCGGAAACCGGAAGAAGTATTTCGCGGCACCGGCGATGCGGACCCGATGTTGCTGGAACTGGGCGAAGCCGAGTTTCGTGCCCATTGGTGGGCGCAGATGGAGCCTACGCTCGTTCGCTGGCGGCACGATGCGGAGACGT
>JAFDVT010000192.1 GCA_018268875.1 Acidobacteriota bacterium | reverse complement strand
CCGCTGCCGTCTGGTTCGGCCGGACGCCGACTTCGGACACGACCGTCGCGGTATTGCCGGCGCGGTGGATCTGGAAAGGGAACGACTTTCCAGACATCACGCACGATGAGGATGTCGCCGAGCGGATTTGCGAAAACCTTGCGCGGAATCCGCGCTTGCGAGTCATCGCATGGCCCGCCGTGCAACGTCACCGGGACGGGACCAAGACAATGCGCGAGGTGGGTGCGGAGTTGGGAGCGACGCGGATTGCCGTGGTCGCGGTGCGCGTCGAAAGCGACGGGTTGCGGTTAACCACGTACCTGGTAGACACGGCCGCGGACCGCAAGCTGAACGTCCAGGACCTGCGGGCGGTTGCCCTGCGGACACCCGAGGACCGGGAGAAAGCGGCGGCCTCGATCGCAGCCGATTTGGCCCACCGCTTATACTAGAAGTTTCCACAATTGCAATGAGCCAGGAGCAGATACGCATCGGGATCCCGAAAGGGAGCCTGCAGGAATCCACCCTCTCGCTGTTTACACGGGCGGGGTACAACTTTCACGGGTCGGAGCGTTCGCTCTGGCTCAGCTCGAACGATCCGGAGTTGAAGCCTGTGCTCCTCCGGCCGCAAGAGATCCCTCAGTACGTCGCCGACGGTTCGCTGGACTGCGGCTTGTCGGGCTGGGACTGGATCAGCGAGAGCATCGAGAACCATCAGACCGGCGTCACCGAAGACGACTTCGTGATGCTCGCCGATCTTTGCTATTCGAAACGCACATTCCGCAACATCCGCTGGGTGTTGGCGGTGAAGAAGGACGGTCCGTTCGCGACGCTGCGTGATCTGCAGACGGCCGACAACGTGCGTATTTCAACGGAACTCGTGTCGATCACCGAGCGCTGGCTGGGCGAGAAGGGAATCAACGCGAAAGTCGCGTTTTCCTGGGGCGCCACGGAAGCCAAGGTCGGTGAGTTCGCCGATGCGATCGTGGAAGCCACGGAAACCGGCGCGTCGCTGCAGGCGAACGGGTTGAAGATCCTCGACACGGTGTACACGTCGTCGACGCGGTTCTTCGCTCGCAAGTCCGTGTACGCCGCCAACGACTGGCGCCGCGCCAAGCTGGACAGCATTGCGCTGCTGCTCGAGGCCTGCCTCCGCGCTGACACCAAGGAAAGCATGCGTGTCATCGCCGGGCCGAACGAACTCGAGATGTTGATGGGTCTGATTCCGCCAGAGGTGAAGTGCACGGTATCGCCCGCCAAAGACGGAGGCGGCATCATCGACATGGTGCTCACCAAACTCGAGGCGCGGGACCTGATTCCGAGACTCGCAAAAGCGGGCGCGGATAGAATTACCACCAATCCTGTTGGTATACTGTATGAGTAGCCAGCAGTTTCCACCGTGTTCCGGGATAGCTCAGTTGGTTAGAGCGCCTGATTGTGGATCAGGAGGCCGTGGGTTCGACCCCCTCTCCCGGAACCATTCCTCTTCGTCTCTCGTCTTTTCCCTTCTTTTTACTGAGGACCTTAACGATGTCAACTGACACGAACGGCCGCGCCTTGGTCGAACCACAGACGCTGCGGGGATACCGCGACATTTTGCCGGAAGAGATGATCTTTCAGGGACCTCTGATCGAAAAGATCCGCAAGGTTCTGGAGAGCTACGGTTTTGTTCCACTGGACACGCCGGCGGTGGAGTTCCTGACCACGTTGCTCGGCACTTCCGGTGAAGAAGCCGAGAAGGAAATCATCCGGTTTAAGAGTAAAGAAGGCGAAAACGTCGGTCTGCGGTATGACCTGACGGTTCCTTTTGCGCGCCTGCTCGCGCAGTATCCGGAACAGCTTCGTCTGCCGTTCCGCCGTTACCAGTTGGCGCCGGTGTTCCGCAACGACAAGCCGGAAGAAGGCCGTTTCCGCCAGTTCCGCCAGTTCGACTTCGACGCCGCGGGTTCGAACCTGATCGCCGTCGACGCGGAAATCGTCGCCGTGATGTCGGACATCTTTCGCGCGGTAGGCCTGGCGAATACGCCCGAAAAGCGCAATTTCACGATCCACGTCAACAATCGCAAACTGCTGGAGGCGATGCTGTCCTCGGCCGGCGTCACGACGATCGAAAAGCAGCGCCACGTGCTTCGTGTCGTGGACAAGCTGCAGAAAATCGGCGAAGAAGACGTACGCCGCGAACTCGCCGGTGGACGTACCGACGCGTCCGGTAGCAAGATCCCGGGTGTTGGTCTTGAGAAAGAGTCGATCGACAAGCTGCTGGAACTGATCGCCATCACCGGCACTTCCCGCGCGAACGTGGTCGAAAACGCCGCGGCAAAGCTGCCCGATAACGAAGTTTGCAACGCCGCGCTGCAGGAAATGCGCGACCTCGACGCCGCGCTCACCAGCCTGGGCGTCAGCGAGCAGGACGCGATCTTCGACGTGTCGCTGGCGCGCGGTCTGGCGTACTACACGGGTCCGATTTTTGAGGCGTACCTCGCCGACGCGCCGGACATTGGCGCTGTCATCGGAGGCGGGCGTTACGACAACCTGGTGGACCGGTTCCTGGAAAAATCCATCCCGGCGGTTGGCGCGTCGTTCGGCCTCGATCGTTTTTCGGCCGCGCTGAAGCGGCTAAAGCTGATGGAAACCTCGCCGACGTTGGTAGAGGCGATGATCATCTCGTTCCCTGGAGTTCCGGCGCCGTACCTGTTGAAGGTCGCGTCGATGCTGCGCCAGGCGGGCATTCGTACGGAGGTCTACTTCGGCGAAGCCAATGCCAAGATGAAGGACCAGTTGTCGCTGGCCAATCTTCGCGAGGTTCCGGTGGCGGTGAT
>JAFDVT010000191.1 GCA_018268875.1 Acidobacteriota bacterium | reverse complement strand
TTCGTTCACCTGCACTGCCATACCGATTATTCGCTGCTCGACGGCGCCTGCGAAATTTCGCAGATGATGGACATCGTCGAAAAGCAGAAGATGCCGTCCATCGCCATGACCGATCATGGCAACCTTTTTGGCGCCGTCGAGTTCTATAACGCCGCCAAAGGCAAGGGCATCCATCCCGTGATCGGCTGCGAAATGTACGTCGCGCAGAAGGGCCGCACGGATCGTAGCGACAACAATCGCTACAACCACCTGGTGCTGCTGTGCGAGAACCAGGAAGGCTACAAGAACCTGATCAAGCTCGTTTCCATGGGCTTTTTGGAGGGTTTTTACTACAAGCCGCGCATCGACAAGGACATCCTGGCGCAGCATTCCAAGGGACTCATCGCGCTTTCGGCCTGCCTGCGCGGCGACCTGAACGAAGCGCTCACCGCCGACAAATACGACGAAGCCAAGCGCCTTGCGTACGAGTATTGCGACATGTTCGGGAAGAACAATTTCTTCCTGGAGATGCAGGAACACGGGATCGACCTCGACAAGCAGGTGATCTCCGGCGCCGCGCGTCTTTCCGCCGACACGGACATCCCTCTCGTCGTCACCAACGACGCGCATTACCTGCAACGTTCGAGCGCCCACGCGCACGAAATTTTGCTGTGCATTCAGACCGGCAAAACCATGTCGGACGTGAACCGCATGAAGTTCAACGCGCCGGAATACTATCTCAAAACCAAAGAAGAGATGATGACGCTCTTCGGCGATTATGAGCATGCGCTGGACCGTGCCTACGACATCTCGCAACGCTGCCACGTCAAGCTGGAAAGCGTTGCCAATCCGTTCCCGAAGTTCGACGTGCCGGATGGCGAATCCATCGATTCGTACTTTGCCTACGTCGCGCGGCAAGGCTTTGAGCGGCGCCGCCCGAGGCTGGAAGCGATGGCCGCCGCGGGACAGTTGCGCCGCCCGATGCCCGAGTACATCCATCGTCTGGAACGCGAAATTTCGATGATCCAGAAGATGAAGTTCAGCGGCTACTTCTTGATCGTCTGGGACTTCATTCGCTTCTCGAAACAACAAGGCATCCCTGTGGGACCGGGCCGTGGTTCGGCCGCTGGATCTCTCGTGTCCTACGCGATGCAGATCACCGATATCGACCCGCTGCAGTACGATCTGCTGTTTGAACGCTTCCTCAATCCGGAACGCATCAGCATGCCGGATATCGACATCGATTTCTGTACACATCGCCGCGGCGAAGTGATCCAATACGTCACCGAAAAATACGGTCGTGAACAGGTCGCGCAGATCATTACGTTCGGTACGCTGGGCGCTCGCGCCGCGATCAAAGACGTGGGCCGCGCGCTTGAAATCGCTTTTGGCGACGTCGACAAAATCACCAAGCTGATTCCCACGCAGCCGCTGAACATCAAGTTGAAGCAGGCTCTTGAAATGGAGCCGAACCTTGGCGCGCTGGCGAAGTCCGATGCCCGCGTGCAGGAGGTTTTGGACGTATCGCTAGAGCTTGAGGGCATGGCTCGCAACGCCAGCGTCCATGCGGCGGGCGTCGTGATTTCGCCGCAACCGCTAGCCGAACTGGTTCCGCTGTACAAGACGAACCGGGACGAAATTGTCACCCAGTACGACATGGTGGGGCTCGAAAAACTCGGGCTCCTCAAAATGGACTTTCTGGGCCTGACGACGCTGACGATCATCACCGATGCGTGCAAACTCATCGAGCGTTTCCACAACGTCAAACTCGACATCGAGGACATCCCGCTCAA
Organism: Acidobacteriota bacterium; assembly: GCA_018268875.1. Lineage (GTDB taxonomy): Bacteria > Acidobacteriota > Terriglobia > Bryobacterales > Bryobacteraceae > F-183. Next base: position 2,184 of record JAFDVT010000191.1, on the reverse strand, counting down.
CGAGAAGAAGACGTACGACATCTTCGGCAAAGGCTACACCAGCGGCGTGTTCCAGTTCGAATCGCCGGGCATGCGCGACATTTTGCGGCGCTATCAACCCGATCGCCTGGAAGACCTGATCGCGCTCAACGCCTTATACCGTCCCGGTCCCATGGACATGATCGATGACTTCATCGATCGCAAACATGGCAAGAAAGAAGTCACCTACGAACTGCCCGAGATGAAGGAGGTTTTGGAAGAAACCTTCGGCGTCATGGTGTACCAGGAACAGGTGATGCAGATGTCGAACAAGCTCGCGGGTTACTCGCTGGGCGACGCCGACATCCTTCGCCGCGCGATGGGCAAGAAGAAGAAAGAGGAGATGGATAAGCAGCGCGAACGCTTTGTCGCGGGCGCGCTGGGCCTCGGCTTCAACAAACGGAAAATCGAACGTGTTTTTGAAACCATGGCCAAGTTCGCGGGCTATGGGTTCAACAAGTCGCACTCGGCCGCGTATGCGTACCTTGCCTATGTCACCGCGTATTTAAAGGCGAATTATCCGATTGAGTTCATGAGCGCGCTGCTCACGTCGGAAACCGGCAACACCGCGAAGGTGGTGAAGTACATCGCCGAATGCCGCGACATGGGCATCAAGGTTCTGCCGCCGGATGTGAACGAATCGCTGTTCAGTTTCGCGCCCGCGGGGCAGGCCATCCGCTTCGGTCTGGGCGCGATCAAGAACGTCGGCGCCAACGCTGTGGAGGCCGTCATCCGGGCTCGCGAAGAAAAAGGCGCGTTCAAAACGATCTTCGATTTTTGCGAGCGGGTGGACATGACGGCGGTCAACCGGCGCGTCATCGAAAGCTTCATCAAAGCCGGCGCGTTCGATTCGGTGGAAGGTACGCGCGCGCAAAAATTCGCGGTGCTGGACTCTGCTATCGAAACCGGTTTGAAGGCATCGCGCGATCGCGAAAGCGGCCAGGGCGGGCTGTTTGGCGACATGTTCGGAGGCGGCTCCGATGAAGAATCGCAGTCCACGCCGCTGCCCAACGTTCGCGACTGGACCGACAAAGAAAAGCTGGGCGGCGAGAAGGAGATGATCGGCTTCTTCATCACCGGTCATCCGCTGGATCAGTACGCCGACAAAGTCAGCGAGCTCAATTCACACGCGAGTGATGCGCTGGAAGGCCTGGAAAAAGGCTATGAAGTGAAGATCTGCGGCATCCTGACCTCGCTCAACAAACGGCGTAACAAGAAGGGTGAACCCTGGGCGTCGCTGGTGTTGGAAGATCGCAACGGCGCGGTGGACGGCATGATTTTTGCCTCGCAATACGAGCGTCTCATTCCGTTCGTTGAGGAAGACAAAGCTGTCCTTGTCCGCGCGATGGTGCTACCTGAAGAGAACGCGCCGCCCAAGCTTTCGATTCAGGACATCACGCCGCTGGACAATGCTCGCGTGAACTTTCCTTCGGCGATTTCGATCACTTGTTTTGTGGGGATTCACAACACGCACACCGGCCTCGAACCGCAGGCAAAGGCGGAGGAGTTGCACAAGCTGTTGGCGCGGAAGCAGGGCGGTCCGACCGAAGTTCGCCTGCAGATTGAGAAGCCGCGCGACTTCCGATTGATGATGGATCTGCCTGTCAAGATCAAGCCCGACAAGGAATTCAACGCCGAAGTCGCGCGTATTTGCGGTAGCGAAGCGTTGAAAGTCGTCGCCGGCTAGTTTTTTCGCACTAGCAGCAAATGCGCCTGGTACTCGTACACCAGCCGGTCGTTCACCGGGACGATCCACGGCACCCAGTCTTCTGACGCGAGCACTTCATACCCGTGTAGCGCCTCCATCAGCTCTGCGGGACCTTTGAAGTTCCCCGCGTACGGCAGCGCGATCGCCAGCAATCCTCCGGGCTTGAGTAGCGCGTCGATCTGCCGCAGTATCGCCGAAGGCTCCGGCGCGACGTCCAACAAGTTCACCGCAGCCACGAATGACATCGAGTCCGCGCGCAAAGGTACGTCGCCCGCGTCGCATACAAACGTGTGGATGGAACGGCGATCGAGCGTGGCCGCATGCTCCGTGGCCAGTTCCACGAACGCCGCGCGAATGTCGCAGAGAATCGTTTCCGCAAAGAACTGCGACCACACCGCGGCATAGCCGCCAGGACCACACCCAAGCTCGATCGCAATGCCTTTTTTATCGCTGCTGTG
>JAFDVT010000190.1 GCA_018268875.1 Acidobacteriota bacterium | reverse complement strand
TTCCGCAAACGGCCGCGCCACCAGCGATGCGATTTCCGCCTGCGCCGACCGTCCTTCGAGTTCCAGCCGCATCAACCGCGCTTCGAGCAAGCTCAACTGCGTTTGCGCCTTGAACAAATCCTGTTGCGCCGCCTTCCCCACCGTGTACCGGGCCTCGGTGACGCGCAGCAATTGCTGCAACAGTTCGCGATTCTTCGCCAACACTCGCCGCACCGCCTGCGTGTACCCCAGCCGTACGTACGCCTGCTTCAAGCGCGACAACACCTCGGTCTCCACTGCGTGGAACTCCGCCAGTTCGACTTCGGCTTCCTTGTACGCCAGGTCGCCGCGAAGCTTCAGCTTTCCGGGCGCCGGCACCGTTTGCGACGCCATCACGCCGATGCTGGCAATCGCCTCGCGACCCAGTCCCGCGCCCGGTATCGGATATTTCACCGAGTTCGACGACACCGACACCATCGGGTCCGGCGGCGCCGACACCTGCGACGGACGTAACCTCGCTGCCTGCACGGCCTTCTGCGCCGCCATCACCGACGGATTCTTCCGCATGGCCTCCGCGGCCAGATCCTCATACCGCACCTCTGCGAACAAAACAGCCGCAGTGGCGACGGTACACACCATAGCCAAAGGCATGGCCTTACCTCCTACATAAATTTCAGTTCTTCAGGAAAAGGGGGGAAAGCAGGAAGGAAAAACAGGCTCAAATACGGAGTACGGACGTGCGAGGCCGTAGCGCGCCCGTCAGATCGCCGCTTGCGAACACTGGCACAGAATACACCGCTAACAACTCGTCGCCCAACGCCGCAACCGTCACTGCCGGAACATCGCTCAGGTCGCCGGAAGAGGCCAGTTGCTGCTGGTCCCCCGCGGGCGCGACTTCGAACACGCATGCCCCCGGATCGACGCAAGTCTTGTGCTGAGACTGTTGTTGCTGTTGCTGTTTATGACAAGGCGGAACCGCGGCCTCAGGCTTAGGCGGCAGTATCCGGCATTCGGCAAAGCACACGCTGGACCACAGCATCGCGGCCACCAGCATCAGCGTGTTCAGGACTTTGCTCACTTATTTCAATAGATACCACAACGCGCAAAATGTCACGATCGTTTGCGGCCGCGATTCTGCTCCTGCCTTTGATACATCGGCAGCAAACGCTGTTCGATCCAGGCATAGGCCGCTTCCAGACCTTGCCCCTCGAACACGCGCCCGATCTCGGCCTCCACCGCATCCGGGTTGCCCACCGCGCCCAAAAAATTGTTCGACGTCATCCGTACCGCCGCCGCTCCGTCAATCGCACCCGTCTGCCGCAGAATGTACAGCCGCGCCCACAACGTCAGCACCGCGTCGCCAACCCAAGCCTCGCGCAACAGTTTCGCCCGATGATCCACCGACGCTACTGTAACGCAGACCTCCCGCCGATAGAAAGATATAGCTTGCTGATGCGCGCGACGTCGGGTCTGGTCCTAGCCTTTTGCGGAATAACGATAACCGCCTCCGCCGGCGCACTTCGTCCCGCGACCCTCGGCAAGTCCGCCAACGAAGCCACCTGCGCCGTCACTCCGGCAGCCGGCAACCGCTTCTCCGTCACCGACTCTGAAGCCTTCGTCGCCTTCCTGGCCGACCGCGTCTCCCCTGGCGAAACCCTGCGCATCGACTGGATCGCCCCCAATGGCGAAATCGAGTCCAGCGTCCCGTACGACGGCCTGCCCGCCGCCTCGTCCCTCTGTTTCGTCAGCCATCTTCCCATCGCGGGCTTCCAACCCGCCGCCAACCCGGGGACCTGGCAGGTTCGCATCTACTGGAACCAGCAACTGGCCCAAACCAGGAGCTTCACCATCGCCGGCGAACCCAATACCGGCGTCGCCCGCATCTCCAGCGTCAGCCGCAACGGCGCCAACGCCCTTGTCCTCGACGGACGCGCGTTCACTTCGGGTTCTGTCGTCCATCTCGCACAACTGTCCGGCCGCACCTGGCGCTACATCCACGCCGCGATCCCCACCGAGGCTACGGCTACCCGCCTGCAGGTGGATATCCCGAAGCTTCCCGTCGGGGAGTACCTGGCCGTCATCCGCGACGAACGCGACCGCGTCTCCAACTCCGCCCGCTTCGTCATCGCCACCCGCGAGTCCTACCGTCTGCCGCTCCCCGCCGGCGAACCGTGGATGCTTACGCAGGGTCCATACGGCGGATTTTCCCACTACGGGCAGGCGCTCCATGCGTTCGACATTGCGCCCGTCCGCGGACGCTGCCTCGTCGCCATGCGAGGCGGTACGGTTCACGCCTACGACCGGGGTATGGTCCAGTCGCACGCTGCCCGCACCTTTGGGAACTACATCACCATCGACCATGGCGACGGCGAATATAGTCATTACGCACACCTCGCCAGCGGGACTTTCGTAGTCCGCACTGGCCAGCGCGTCGAGCAGGGTCAAGCCTTAGCCACCGTGGGCAACAGCGGCTACACCTTCCCCATGGGAGGCGGTCACCACGTTCACGTCCACGTCACCCGCTCGTTCGGCATCTCATCGCAAAGCATCCCGTTCGAGTTTGAGGACCTGCGCGCCAACCCGCGCAATCGCGGCGTCATTATTTCGAGCAACCGTTCTGCCCTATGTGACTGTTCGCGCCCCGCCGCCGCCCCGCAACTCTCGACACCCGTTCTGCTCACCTCCACTGCTCCCACAACGGTACGCCCCGGCGCGAAAACGGAAAAAGGCTCGGCCCCCTTCTCCGAATGGTGGAACACGTTCCTCACCGTCCGTCCCGGCAGCCGAACCCTGGAAGTTTCCGTTACCCCTGACCAAGGCTCGGACGTGGACCTCCACCTGGTCAGTCCGTCCGGCAAGCACTACGGCTGGTACGGTGACACCACGGGCTACTCCGGCCAGCAAGCGCCTGTGGAAAACTTCCTCCTCGCCAATCCGGAACCCGGTCGCTGGCGGATCTCCGTCCAAGCCACCCGAAGCGACGTAGGACAGGCTACATTCCGCCTCGAGACTTTCGCCTCCACGACCACAACAGCATCGACCCGCAACCGCTGACGTGAAACAATAGTGTCTGGAATGATTCAGCGCTATACGCGTCCGGAGATGGGCGCAATCTGGAGTGAACAGAACAAATACCAGCAGTGGCTGGAAGTCGAACTGGCCGCCAGCGAGGCTCTCGGCGAAATCGGCGACGTCCCCGCCGACGCCGCCCAACTTCTCCGCCGTCACGCCGGCTTCGACGTCGAACGCATCAACACCATCGAGCGCGAGGTCAAGCATGACGTGATCGCGTTCACAACCGCGGTCGCCGAATCCATGGCCGCCGCTGGCCACCCGGAAGCCTCGCGCTTCTTCCACTACGGTATGACGTCCAACGACGTCGTGGACACCGCCCAGGCACTGATGACCAAACAGGCCTCCGCGCTCATCGCCAAAGGCGTCGACCAACTCCTTGCCGTTCTGAAACGTAGGGCGCATGAGTTCAAGATGACCGTGCAAATCGGCCGCACCCACGGCATCCACGCCGAGCCCTACACGTTTGGACTCAAACTCGCCCTTTGGTATGACGAACTCCACCGCGGCGCCAGGCGTTTCGAGGCCGCCGCCGACGAGATGCGCGTCGGCAAGATCTCCGGCGCCGTCGGCACCTTCGGCCACATCGGACCCCAGGCCGAGGCCGCCATCTGCGCCAAGCTAGGCCTCGAACCCGCCCCCATCGCCTCCCAGGTCATTTCCCGTGATCGGCACGCCAACTACATCAACGCGCTGGCTTTGATCACGGCGCTTTGCGAAAAAATCGCCATGGAAGTTCGCCATTTGCAGCGAACTGAAGTTCGCGAAGCCGAAGAACCCTTCGCCCCCGGCCAAAAAGGTTCCTCCGCCATGCCGCACAAGCGCAACCCCGTGACCTCGGAACAGATCTGTGGACTCGCCCGCGTCGTTCGTTCCAACGTCCAGGCCGCTTACGAAAACATCTCCCTCTGGCACGAACGCGACATCTCTCATTCCTCGGTGGAGCGCGTCATCCTCCCCGATTCCACCATTCTCACCGACTACATCCTGGCCAAAACCATTTGGCTGGTGGACGGCATGGTCGTTTCGCCGGAACGGATGCTCCGCAATCTGAATGCAACCAAGGGGTTAGTTTTCTCGGGTCAAGTTCTACTCGACCTGGCCGCCGCCGGCATGCTACGCGAACAGGCTTACAAGACCGTGCAGGCCCACGCGATGCGCTGCTGGCAGCAGGAAACCGACCTTTATGACGCTTTGGTAGCCGATCCCGAGGTCTCCAAATACCTGAATGCCGACCAGTTACGCCAAAGCTTCGCTCTCGACAAACAGCTTGGAAACGTCGACGCGATCTTTGCCCGCGTCTTCGGAGCCTAGTATTTCCAAAGAGATGCGCCGGGCTATCTCAAGCGTCACCTAACCTTAGGTTCTAAGGCCCACTGAAGGGACAAACAAAAGTACCTCAGAAAAAGGGGTTCGTTTTCCAATCTGTTTCAGGTAAACTACTGGCAGAAGGAAGATGCACCCCTCATTGGGGGTATATCTGGTTGCGATATGAAACGCCAAGACACGAACCGTGGACGCAGCACATTTCGCCCCCTTGCCCCAGACGATCTGGAACTGGCGCGAGTACTCCTGGTGGATGACAACCCCGCCGCTCGCCTCACATTGAAGACCGTTTTGGAAGCAGGCGGCTATGCCGTTGACTCGGCCGCCTCCGCGGCGGAAGCCTTTGGCAAAATGGAAGATCACGAGTACGAACTCGTGCTAACGGATATGCAGATGGAATCGCCAGAATCCGGTTTGCAGGTTCTCCGCTACGCCAAATCCATGCAATATCGCCCCGCTACGGCGATCCTGACCTCTTCGTGGGACTCCGACCGTCTCCCCGGCGGCACCAGCCTGATCGAGCCGGAAGACCTTCCTAGCTTATTCGATAAGGTGGCTGATCTCATCGGGATACGCGCCAGCCGTAAAGTAAACCGTGAGCTTCGCCTAGCCAGCGTGGGCTAAAAGCTCTCTCATATCCTCGATCATAAAGTCCGGCGGCTCGGTTAGCAGCGATTCAGGCTGAAATCCGTAAGACACCCCACACGCCGTCACTCCCGCGTTGCGCGCGGTCCGGATGTCGACATAACTATCCCCAACCATCACAGTCTGCTCCGGCCCAATCTCGGCCTCGTCCATCAGCTTTTCACTCCCAAGCGCGTGCGGTTTGCGTTCGATCAGGCTGTCCCCGCCATAACAGCGGAAGAAGTGATTCTTTAAGTTCAAGCCTGCAACGATCTGATTCGTAATTACTTCCGGCTTATTGGTAAGAACCGCCAATTTCTTGCCGCGCGCCAGCAGTTCATCCAGTGCCTCCCGGACACCCGGGTAGAGCCGCGTGTGGACCAACGGATTGCGGTGGTAGTACTCGAGAAACCGCCGTAGCGCCTCCGCGACAACTTCCTGACTCGCGTTCACACCCATCGCCTTCTGCATGAGCACCGGAGCGCCATTGCCGACGTACGACGCGACGGTCTCGGTCGCTAAGCCAGGCAATCCCATCTCGGCTCGCGCCGCATTCACGGCTTCCACGATATCCCGCTTGGAATCGATCAACGTCCCGTCGAGATCAAAAATAAACAATTCCAT
>JAFDVT010000018.1 GCA_018268875.1 Acidobacteriota bacterium | reverse complement strand
GGAACATGGGTGCTTCGGCTAGCGGTTTTTTCGCGGTGATTTCGAAATTGCTGCTGAGCTGCTTTAGACCGGGGATGCGGGTGAGTAGCTCGTCGCCGAGGCGGGCGGCGCGATAGCCGAAGGCCCAGGACGGGAAGAGTCCTGCCAGGGGCGTGGACACAAAGTCGTAAAACGAAGTCTGCGTGTCGGCGAAATGAGGGGCGAAGAACTGGGCGGCAAAGGCGGGGTGCAACTGACGCTCGTCATCGGTCTGGTACTTGGCCATGAGTTTGGGAAACAGTAGTTCGCCGATGTAGCCGGAGAGGCGGTAGCGCGACGGGTCGAGGCCGTAAAACACGCCGCCGGGCTTGAGGATCCCGGCGATTTTGGCCGCGCAATCGGCAAGCATCTGGTCGGTGAGGTGGTGTAAGAAAAAGATCGCGACAACCGCGTCGAACTTGCCGTCGTTGAAGTCCTCAAGCCGCGCCTGGCGGGCGGAAAAATTGGTCGCGTCGGCCTTGATGGCGTCGGCGTTCGCCTGACGGATGGCAGCGGGCGAAAGGTCGATGCCGACGACGCTTTCCACCTCCCGGGCCAGCAGAAGTTCGGTGTCGCCGATGCCGCAACCGATACTGAGAACGCGGGATTGCCTGCCGGCACCTGTCTTATCGAGGATGCGGCGAACCATGTGGCGTCGCAAGGCGCGCACGGCGGGCTTTGCAAAATGGCTCTGCGCGAACCCGGAATACAGTTGTTCGTGGTATTCGAGTTCGCGCGAAAGAACCTTGTTCTGATCCTGATCCAACTACGCCTTCTTTTTTACCTCGACGCCCGCCATTTCCTCATAAACACGAACGGTGGAGCAGAAGTCCATGTCGCCGAAACCTTTGGCGATCGCCGCCTGGAACATCTGCTGCGTCACCGCTGTGAGAGGCATCGGCACGCCCTGGGAACGGGCGGAATCGAGCGCCATCGAGACGTCCTTGTGCATCCACTTGGTGGAAAAGTTGGTGACGAAGTTACGGTCCAGGATGTAGGGCGCTTTGAACGAAACCAGGCCGCTTTTGGCGGCGGAGTTATTAAGGATGTCGAGCATCAGTTCCGGCGCGATGCCGGCCTTGGCCGCCAGCACCATGCCCTCATTGAAGGCTTCCATGATGTTCGCCAGGATGAGATTCTGGGTGAGTTTGGCCTGCAGTCCCATGCCGGGTCCGCCGCAGTAATAAAACAGCTTGCCCATGGCTTCGAAGTAAGGCTTGACGCTTTCGAAGACTTTTTCATCGCCACCGATCATGAAGGTGAGCGTTCCGCCTTCGGCTCCGGGCTTGGAACCGGTGCAGGGAGCGTCCAGGAAATGAATACCCTTGGCCTCCAAAGCCTCGCCGATTTCGCGGCTTTCGGCGGGGGACACGGTGGAGCAATCGGCGATGACCGTGCCGGGCTTGGCGCCTTCGATCAGGCCGCCCTTGCCGATGGCGGTTTCACGCGACATCGCGGAATCGCCGACGCAGTAAAAGATGCAGTCCGCATTGGCGGCCACTTCGGCGGGAGTGGCGCAGACCTTGCCTTTGCCTTCCGCGGCGACAGCCTCGGCTTTGCCTTTCGTCTTTGACCACAGAGCCACGTCATGACCGGCTTTGAGCAGGTTGCGCGCCATGGGATCGCCCATGATGCCGAGTCCAATAAATCCAAGCTTTGCCATACGAACAACCATGCTATCAGCCGACAGTTCCTTGTGGTAAAGTTCCGTGGAGCCATACGTTATGAAGTTCCTATTAACGGTAGTCGCAGTGTTGCCTTGCTTTGCGGCTGCGCCAGATGGCGCGGCGATCTACGTGAACCGATGCGCCGTCTGTCATGACAAGGCGGGCGACGACGCAAGGACGCCCAAACGAGCCGACCTGGCAAAACGCACGCCAGAAGCGGTGTACGGCGCGTTAACCGAAGGGCCGATGCGCGAACAGGCGGCGGGGCTGACGGTTGAAGAGCGTCGCGCGGTGGCGACGTACCTGACCGGGAAGGCGTTCAGCGACCCGGCGGCAACCGCGGGAAAAGGCTTGTGCGAAGGACATCCAGCGGCGATTCGTGTTGGCAAAGGCGACTGGAACGGCTGGGGGTTCGATCGCGAAAATACGCGGTACCAGCCCAACCCGGGTCTGACGGTGGCCGATGTTCCGAAGTTGAAGCTGAAGTGGGCCTTTGGGTTCCCCGGCGCGACGCTTGGCTATTCGCAGCCGGCGGTGGTTGGCGGACGCGTGTTTGTGGGGTCGGCCGAAGGACACGTGTACGCGCTGGACGCAGCCACTGGCTGCACGTATTGGAGTTACGACGCGGGCGCCTGGGTTCGCTCGGCGCCAGTGCTGGCCAAGGTGAAAGACCGGTGGCTAGTGTTCTTTGGCGATGAGAAAGCCGGCGTGCAGGCTGTGGACGCGATTACCGGCAAGCAGGCGTGGGCGACGCCCAAGGTCGACAGGCATGCAGTGGCCCGCGTGGTGGCCTCGCTGGCATTTCATGACGGCAAGCTGTACGTCCCGATGTCGTCGGTGGAGGAAATCGCGGGGCCGAATCCGAAGTACGAATGCTGCACGTTTCGCGGGAGTGTTTCCGCGCTCGACGCGGCGACGGGCAAGGTGCTATGGAAGTCCCACCCGATTACCGATCCGCCGAAGCCGACAAAGAAGAATAGCGTGGGAACGCAGTTGCACGGTCCGGCGGGCGGCTCGGTATGGATGACGCCGACGATCGACGCCAAGCGCAAGGTGCTGTACTTCGGAACCGGCAATTCGTACACGGACGTCGAGACCGGCGGCACCGAAGCGATTGTCGCGTTGGACCTGCAAACCGGGTCGATCCGGTGGATGAACCAGTTGACGCCGAACGATAACTTTCTGGTGAATTGCAGGCCGGGCAAGCCGAACTGTCCCGACAGAGAGGGCCCGGATTCGGACTTCGGCGCGTCGCTCATCCTGAGGACAGCGCCTAGCGGGCGACAGGTGTTGTTGTGCGGGCAGAAATCGGGCATCCTCTACGCGCTCGACCCGGAGGCGAAAGGAAAGCTGCTATGGAAGATCGCGCTGGGCACCGGGAGCGCACTGGGCGGCATCCAATGGGGTCCCGCGGCGGACACAGAGAAAGCTTACGTCGCGGTATCGGACGTGGTAGCAAAGCCTGGCAAGCCTGGATTAACCGCGGTGCGCCTGGCGGACGGCAGCGTCGCCTGGCACGTCCCCGCTCCGGAGGCCAAGTGCAGCTTTGCGGCGACCCTATGTTCGAACGCGCAATCGGCGGGTGTCACAGCAATTCCGGGCGCGGTATTTTCGGGCGCGCTGGACGGCCATCTGCGCGCCTATTCGACGGTGGACGGCGCGGTCCTGTGGGACTTCGATACGGGCGTTCCCTTTGAAACGGTGAACGGCGTGAAGGCGAAGGGCGGGTCCATCGACAGCCCGGGGCCCGTGGTGTCGCACGGCATGGTGTTTACCAACTCTGGCTACGGTCGGTTTATGGGCGCGCCGGGCAACGTGCTGCTAGCGTTTGAGGCCGTCGGCGGGAAGTAGCGCGAACAGGTACGCGTTGCGTTCCTCGTGCAGGAGCTTCAACGTTTTGGAATCGGCAAGCTTGCGTCCGATGGCGATCTGTTCCTCGAGGTCGGCATCGTTGCGGCGATCGGTGGGCGTCCACAGAATCATGTCGAAGCCGTGGGCGCGCGCGTAGGCTTCCGATTCGCGATTGGCCTCGCTGGCCCGGTCGCGATACCAGCCAATGGGACTGACAATCTGATAGGAACCATGGCGGCCGGTGTTGAGGTACATCACCGAGTCGTAGCCGGCCAGCACTTTGACGTCCTGCGCTGTGTTCTCGCGCATCCAGCGGTACATCGGCTGCAGGTCGCGATCGCGTTCGCGTTCCTTCTCCATGGCCAGAGGCATCAGCTCGAACCGGACTGAGAGCTGGGTGTAGAGGCAGAACAACAGCAGCAGTCCAATGAAGGACGCAAGGACGTAACCCGCGGTGCGCTGCGAAGAGTCCTTGTGGCGGAAGCTTTTGCGCATGGCCTCAAAGACTCGGCTGAATTCGACGACAAAACCAGCAAGAAACAGCGGCGCGAGCGGCAGCAGGAATCGCTCATTTGGAGGAAAGCTCCAGATCAGCAGGATCGCGGCGTAGATCGCGGCGAAGATCCCAAATTGACGCGCCCCAGGGCGGCTGGCCGTGAGGCGGACCGCGCCGGCAATGGCCGCCACGCCCATCACCTGCGTTGTAATCTTGGCGATCTGTCCGCCGTAGATCACGGGAAGAAAGAACGCGCCCGCGCTTTGCAGCAGCATGTCGGCGTTCTTCCACAAGAACAGATGCGCGTCACTCAGAGCGAACACACGAAAGTGATAGCCAAGATAGTCGGTGTAGTAGGCGACGAGTTCGTCTGGTGAAGATGGGCGGTTCGCGCCGGACCACAACATCCACAAAGCGACGAACGGCAGCATCGTCACCGCGAATTGTATGGCTTCCTTGCGCTTCTTTTCCCAAATCCAAAGCACAGCCGGCACGGAGACGAGCATCACGATGCCCGCGGTACGCGTGAGGTACGCGAGGCCCGCGCAAATGGCCGCAGGCACGATCCTACCTCGATTGAGCAGCAGCATCGCCGCGACGGCAAGAACGCCAAACGGGATCTCGCTCAGGATCTGCGTTCCGAAAAACAGCGGGTACGGACTGATGGCGAACATCCCGACAACGAGCGTCCGCAAGT
>JAFDVT010000189.1 GCA_018268875.1 Acidobacteriota bacterium | reverse complement strand
GTGTCGGACCTGACCTCGATGAACGTCGTCAGTGTGCGGCCGGAGTTTACCTACGGTCCCCGCCAAAGTTTCAATTTGTTTGTCCACGCCCATCGCTGTATTACGCAGGGCAAGCCAATTCGCCTACAGGGTGGCGCGCAAACACGCGATCCGTTGTTTGTCGAGGATCTGGTGGACCTGATGGCGCGAGTCATAGAATCGCCCCGAAGCTTCGGGCGCGTGATTTCGGCCGGCGGCGGACGTGAGTTTTCTATCTTCGAGATGTGTCAGGAACTCGTTTCGGTTCTCGGTGCCTCGATCGATATTGAACCGGATGCGATGCCGCCGAGGTTGACGGAGATCTGGCGCAGCCGTTCCGACAACAGCAATGCCTATCGTCTGCTTGGCTGGGTTCCTACCACTGGCCTGCGTGCGGGCTTGGCCAAGACTTATCAGCCGGAAGGAAGGTCCTCCAATCACTCGCAGGACGTGGTTGTGCGTGCCGCCGCGGCCGCTGCGGGAGGGGCGTCATAGCCATGCAGTCCGTCGAAACGTTCCTCAAGAAAGTGCCGCAGTACACGCGGAACTTACGGCACGCCCGCTCGGTAATTCAACACGGAACGCCCAAAAAGTGGATCAACCTGCTGCGCGTCGAAACGGAACGCCGCATGCGCCGCGTCGAGGTCAGGGGATTGCCGTATCTGATGATCATGGATCCGTGCAATTACTGCAACCTGCGATGTCCCCTTTGTCCCACTGGTGTCGGCAATCTTGGCAGACCGCAGTCGTTTCTTTCACTCGAACATTTCAAGCAGTATTTCGATCCACTTAGTGACTATCTGTTTGAGTGTTACATGCACAACTGGGGCGAGTCCCTACTAAACAAGCAGGTTTTCAAAATGATCGAGCACGCACAGTCCCGAAATGTTGGCACCAATCTCAGTTCCAACCTCTCCGCGACTACGTCTAGCGACATCGACAACCTGCTCGATTGCGGACTCGAGTATCTGGTGGTTTCGCTCGACGGTACCAGTGCGGAATCGTACTCGAAATATCGCGTGAAGGGCGACTTCGACAATGTGGTGGCGAATATGAACGAGATTGTCCGCCGCCGGAACCAGCGCCGCCAGAAGACGCCGGTTGTGGAATGGCAGTTCATCGTAATGAAGCAGAACGAACATCAGATTCCGGAAGCGGAACGCATGGCAAAAGCCGCCGGCGTCGACTTGCTTCGGTTTATTCCGGTCGGCATGCCATATGACACGCAGGACCGCCGCGCGGTGGCAAGCGAGTGGTTCCCGGTCACGGTGGCCGGGCGCGAGCACGCGCCGGACGATGTCGAGCAACAGTTCGGGCAGGCGAACAAACCCAGCCCGTGCTTCTATCTGTACCGGTCGATGGTGGTGAATCCCGATGGCGGTGTCGCCCCTTGTTGCGTGGTCTACAAGAAGGAATCGGACTTTGCGCAGTTACCGGTAACCGACATTCGTGCGCTCTGGAACAACGACCACTATCTATCCGCCCGCTCCCTGTTTTCCGCCACCGACGCGCCCCGCAAACTGGACACGATCTGCGACGGCTGCGACATATTCGCGCAACATCATAAGCCCCGGCAGGCCTCGGTGCCCGCACTTCTTGTCAATGGACACGGATGCTCGAGTAGCGAAGACGCTCTTGTCCAACTCGGTCCGTCCAGGAAAGGGAACCAGTAGAAATGAGCACCATCGCTTCGTCCCAACTCTCGCTGACATCCACCGTCGGTACATCCTCGGCGCTTTCCAAGCAATCGGCGGCGGCGAATGTCCAATCGGCCGTATCGAACGCCGCCATTCAACTCTATACCGCCTGGCTCGCGCAAAGTATCAAGTGCGTACTGTTCCTGCCTGTTTCCAAGGCGACGTCAGCGTTTCCGCTTGCCGCCAATACCGCGCAGGTGCTGACCAAGCTGACGCAGGCTCCGATTCTGTTGATGAACATCGATACCCCTGCGAATCCCATTCCGGAATTTGACGACAACGGTCGTTCGGACGAGCAGCTGCGTCTTGGGGAAGTTCCTGTGGCTGGCTCGGGCACCGGATCGCTGTTCCGAGCAGAACTCATGCGGGACATCGATCCTCTGGCGTTTCTGCTTTCGGAGGAGTTCCGTACGTTTCTGGGCAAGTCCCGGACGGAATTCGCCCAGAGCCTGCTTTATGGGCCGGCGCTATCAGAGTCGGCCGTGGGCCTTCTGGTCGCGAAGCAGGTGGACGGTTGCGTGCTTGTCGTCGAAGAAGGCGTTTCGCAATACAGCGAGATCCAAATGGCCAAGAGGCAACTCGCGCAGACCGGTTGCAATCTTCTTGGTTTTCTTTATCAGCGCAGCAGGAAAGCAAAACGGTGAAGGACCGGATCGCAACAGCAACGGAAGCCAAGGTGGCTCATCTGATCCACACCATGGCGTACGGCGGCGTGGAAACGGCGTTGATCAACTGGCTGACGCGCCTGCCGGGCTTGCACTATCCGTGCGAATTGATCTGCTTTGCCAATCCGGGTGAAACGGAAGCGCCATTCGTGAAGGCGGCAGAGGTAGCCGGATTGCACGTGAGCAAGATCCCCTGGAGCCGCTGGAAGCCGATACCACGAAGCGTATCCGCACTCTGCAGAATCATCCGGGAACGCAAAATTCAGATCCTGCACTGCCACAACACGTATGCGGACATCGTCGGCTTGCTAGCCGCAAAGATCTGCCGCGTTCAATGCGTCACCACGCTTTATGTTTGGGGAGACTTCGGCTTCAAACGAGGTGCGTTGCAGTACATCGACCGCGCTCTGCTCCCGTTCTTTGACCGCATCACGGCGCACTGCGAACAGACGCGCCAGGAAACGATCAAAATGGGATTCGCCGATACCGATGTTCGATTGCTTTTCTGCGGTTTCGACATTCGCGCTGTCCGCATGACGGCAGAGGTGCGCGCGGAGAAACGCGCCCGAATGGGCGTCGAACCCCAGCAGAGAGTGCTGATCAACGTCGCCCGTTTTTACCCCGAGAAAGCGCACGAAGTTCTTCTGGAGGCGATGCGCGAGATTGCCGATCAACGCACGGACACGGTCCTGTGGCTGCTCGGAGTGGGTCCGGATCAGCAACGAGTGGAACAGATGTCGAAGTCCCTGGGATTGGATGCGCACGTCAAGTTCCTGGGATTCCGTTCGGATCTGGAAGAAGTTCTGGCGCTCTGCGATGTCATGGTCCATCCCAGCCACATGGAAGGTGTGCCTCTGGCTGTTCTGTCCGGAATGGCTGCCGGCCTGCCTGTGGTAGCTTCACGCGTCGGCGGCTTGCCAGAGGTGGTGCGCCATGGCGATAGCGGTGTGCTGATCCCGCCAAAGAGTCCGTCAATCGTCGCGCGCACGGTGCTCGATCTGCTGGACGATCCACAGCGGGGCCAGAAGCTCGGACAGGCCGCTCAGCGGTTTCTTCGCGAAGAATACTCGCTCGATGCGGCTGCGGGGCGTGTCGCCAATCTCTACGAGGAGATGCTATACGCCCAATGAAGGAGCTCCTCAGATCGGCTAGCTCGAAGGTTCCCGTCCGGACCGCGATCGAACTGCTTTTCGTCTTCGTTCCCAAGCTTCTGACGGGCGCGGGTACGATTCTGATCAATCTCGTCCTGCTTCGCTGCATGGACGCGGAACAGTTTGGCGTTCTTGGCATTTGCACCACCACCATCCTGCTGGTGGACGGAATCGTCGGGTCGGCGGTCGATATGGGCGTGATGAAGCAGGCTCCGTTGTTTCGCGAATCGGATCCGGACACGTTCCACGGGATTCAGCGGGAGGCTTTTCTCGCCAAAGGCGTGGCCGGGCTGCTCCTGCTTGCTCCCTTGCTTGTTTTTCGGGATCCGCTGTCTGAAGCGCTCTTCCATCGGCAGGGTCTGGGCGCTGTCATCGCGCTCACCTGCGTAACCTGCCTGCTTTTTTTGCTTTGGCGAACGACGCAGCTCCAGTTGCAGTTGGAAGGCCGATTTCGAGCGTACGGAACGGCTGAGATCATTCACGGCTTACTCCGCTTCGGCGGCATCGCGATCCTGATCGTCACGCAGATGGTAGAGCCTTTAACAGTCCTGCTGGCTATGGCCGTCCCACCATTTGTGTTGCTCGCTGTCTGGGCGTTCAAGAACTCCGGTGGCATCCTGACGAAAAAGGCGCCACAACCGACGATTCGGCACCTCTACAGCGTGCTCTCGTGGTACCTGCTGACGTTCGGCCTTGGCGCGGTGATTAGCCGCATGGATATTTACCTGCTAGCCAGGTTCTCCGATCTACGCGCGGTTGGCTTGTATTCCGCCGCGCAAACCCTCGCCCTGCTCGTCCAGTTGGCAGGTACCTATGTCGGTGTCGTGTTCGGCCCCAAAGTCGCGCCGTTGATTGAACAGGGCCGCTTCGCAGCATACTTCCGAACCTTTCAAACCGGCGTGATCGCAACATCCGTAGCGATCTATTTTCTATTTCAATGTCTGTGGGCGTTCGGTGCCGATGCACTTTTCCCGGCTCGATATCTTGAGGCCGGACCGTTGTTGAACATTCTCCTCATTGGATCGCTGGCGGGGTTTGCGACCTTTCCGCTCACACTCACATTCGTCATGTTTGTTCGTCCACGGGCCCTGTTTGCGATCGACTGTATTTACTTTCCGGTCCTGATCGTACTGTATTTCCGGCTATTGCCACAGTACGGGGCAATCGGCGCGGCATGGATCACGGCCGGAGCGAATCTGTCGCGCGCCATTCTGATTCAGGTCTTGGCGTGGTCTTGGGCATCGGAACTCCCACAACGTCCGCAAGCTCTGGCGGTGGCTTCGTCATGAACCGGATGATGATGATGTGCATCCTGGCGACCGCCGCAGCCATCGGTGCGGATAAGAATCCCGTCGAAGGGGGCCGCTGGGAACCCGCCGGGCCGTTGAACGCCACCGTGCTTGCGCTCGATTCCGACCCTCGCACCTTGGGGCGGCATCTTGCTGGGACATACTTTGGCGGCCTTTACGAAACCACCGATGACGGGGCTACGTGGGTACCCATTCCTACTTCGTTCAGCACCTCATCGGTGCTCGCAATCGCGTTCGATCTTCGGAACGGCGCGAACGTGTATGCCGGTACGTTCGACGGCGGTGTTCATAAATCTGTCGATGGCGGCGCCACGTGGACCGATTCAAGCGAAGGTATTGAGGACCGCACGATCGTTG
>JAFDVT010000188.1 GCA_018268875.1 Acidobacteriota bacterium | reverse complement strand
TCCACCTTTTGCATGTCCTTGATGTCGGTTTTGACGCCGTAGTGTTTGGCGAGCGCCGGGTTCAGGAACGTGTAGTTGGCGGCGAGGATGTCGTTCACCGGCCGGTTCTGGCGGACGATGTATTCAAAGAACGAGGTCGCTTCGTCGTACATCGCGTCCTTTAGCTCGTCATTGAATTCCGGAAAGCGGCCATTGTCGACACCGGTGAACTGATCAAAGCGGTAAAAGCCCAGCCATTGCCCGAAGAATTCCGTGGAAAAGCGGCGGGCCTTGGGGTCGGCGAGCATCCGGCGAACCTGCGCCTGCAGTTTGACGGGGACGCTGAGTTCACCGGCGGCGGCGGCGCGATTCAGTTCGCGATCGGGGATCGAGGACCACAGAAAGTAGCTGAGGCGGCTGGCCAGTTCGTAGTTGGTGAGTCCCTTGTTCTTGCTGCTCGAGGTTTGTTCGAGACGGTACAGGAACTCGGGGGCAACGAGGATGCGGGTGAGCAGAACACGGATGGCCTTGTCGTGGTCGAGCTTGCCGGTGTCGCGAAGCTGGCGGTAATACGCTTCGAGATTCTGCTTTTCGGCGGGCGTCAGAGGGCGACGCCAGGCGCGGGCGGCAATGTCGAGGCAGTCCCGCAGATGCCCGGGTTGGGCGGACAGATGCGCGTCCTGCACGGCGTTGTAGTGCGCCTTGAGCGGTCCCAAGTACTTGCGGGGCTCTTCCGGAAGACTGCGAATGTAGGCGTCGTCAACCTGCGCGATGTCTTTGCCTTTGATGGCGTCCAGCTTGTACTTTTCGACCAGGAAGTCCAGGATCTGGTCGTGGTACTCGAAGGAACCGAAGAGGTCGTTCCAGGCATGATCCAGGTCGGCGCGCTGGGCGTCGGTGAGGATCTTGTCATAGAGGAACTTGTCGGTGCGATAGTACTTCACCTTGACGTGGTAGCGATCGCGTTCGGGCTGGTTGTACGTGTTGTTGAACGGCGCGGGAATCGGGTCCTTGTCGGCGGGGGTCGCCTCGCCGTGGGAGTTGCTGGGCAAGTTCGCAGCAAAGTCGAGGAGGTTCGTTTTCCAAACCTTATAGGACGGCAGCGCGGGGTTGCCAACCAGAGCGGAGATGGGGCGGCCGGTGGCGACCTCTTCCTTGTCTGAAAGAAGGCAGCGGACGATGGCGTCGCCGGGGCCGATTTCGGGTTCGAGCGTGAGCGAGAACGTACCGCCGGCATCGGGCGTCGGGATGTCGAAATACGTGGCGACCTCGCCTTCGGTAACAAACTCGTCGGGCTTTGCACCGTGCGTGCCGAAGCCGAGACGCTGGCGCGACGCGTCGTCGATGATGTCGAACAGCGGCTTGGCCTCGCCGAAGGCGCGGTCGGCGCCTCGCGAACGAACCTTGACGTTGCGCCAGAAGACGAGCGGCTTCGCCTGCGAATCGGGGTTCACCGAATTGACCAGCAGGTACACGCGGGCGAACGGCTTCTTTTCGCGCGAGCGATTGATGATGCCGAACACGATCTTCTGCTTGGCCTTCACCTGCACTTCCTCATCGCTGATGATCAACGCGCGTTCATCGCCCAAGCCTCCCGCGGCGGGGGCGCCGGCGCCGAACAGGAAGCGCGGGTAACTGACGATGTACTGCTGCAGGTCCGTGCTGGCGGCCTTGGCAGCTTCGAGATTATTGCCCGTGGGGAACTTGTTCCACTTGGCAAGAACGACCGACGTTGGATACGTATTGTTGGGCTTGTTGAACACCGTCCAAAGATGTTCGGCGAAGCGCGCGCTGACGCCATCGGCCTTGGCGATTTCGGCGAGGGTCGCCTTGGGTTTGCCCAAAGCGGCGCGGTTCTTGTACTTCCAAACCGAAAGGATCGCGGCGCCGTAGCGTTCGGTTCCGAAAGGCTTGCCGCCTTCGCCCGACGTCGCGCGGAAGCCGTTGGCGGCGTGGATGGCGCGGATGCGGGCGACTGCGGAAAGTTCGAGACCGCTCTTGCCGGGGTCCTGATAAAACATGATGGGACCGGCGGCGGTGACGGCGCGTTCGGCGACCCATTTCGCGGCCTGCAGATAGCGTTCGAGGTTGGCGTCCTGCATGAACTGGACGTCGCCGAAATTGGTGAAGCCTTCGCCGCCGACGGAATCGGCGACAAAGTCACGATCGGTTTTGATGTCGAGTCCGGTGAGGTCCTCGATGGTGTAGCCGTATTCGCCGCTGGTGAGACGACGAACGGTGACCTTGCCGGGGTCGCCGGCATGTTTTTTGGCGTATTCCTTGAGTCCACTGCGCACCCAGGCGGCGGCGGCGTTGCGTTCGTCGTCGCTCGGCTGCTTCATCTTGGGCGGCGGCATGCGCTTCGATTCGAGCACGGCGGCCACCTTGTCCCAGGCTTGAAACGGTTCGCCGGGAGAGGACTTCAGGAGTTCTTCGAGGTTGATGCCACCCATGGCAGCCTTGCCGTGGCAACCGCCACAGTACTGCTGGAAAGCGGGTGGGGGTGCGTTGTTCGGCGCGGCAGACAAAGCCGTGGGCGCGATGGAAACAAACGCAATCGTGAATGCGAAACGAGGCCGGAATCTAAACATCGGGAAACAGGCGCAGCTTTGCGCATCTCGATCTTATCACCGCCATTCGCCAATTACCGGCTCTCCGCTATTCGGCGCGAAGGGCCACCGAAGGATCGACACGGAGCGCCCGGAAGGCCGGTACGGACGCGCCGAGCAAGGTCATCAGCAGGGCGGCACAGGCGGCAAGCGCGATGGTAAGCGGGTCCGCGGGCGGGACGCCGAACAGTATCTTTTCCATGCCGAGCGCGACGAGGTACGCCACGGTGAGTCCAATGGCGGCGCCGATCGCCGAGAGCAATACCGCCTCGCCGAGGACGAGCGAAGCGATCTGTCCGGCGGTTGCGCCGAGCGCGCGTCGCAGGCCGATTTCCTGGGTTCGCTTTGAGACGGCGAACGAGAGTAGTCCATGGATGCCGATGCCCGCGAGCAGAAACGCGGCAAACGAAAAGCCGCCGGTGACCCACAACTGCGCGCGGCGGGCGAGCGTTTCGTTCTCGATGAGTTCCACAAAGGTCTGGATGTCGGAAATCGGGAGCGTGGGATCGGCGCTGCGCACGATGGTACGGATCGAAGGCAGGAGTGACGACGGGTCCTCGAGGTTGGTGGCGACGATGAAGTCCTTGGGCGCGAACCAGGGGAACCAGTTGTCTTCGATCTGGTAAGCGGAGAAGTACATTTGCGGTTCCATGTCGCGATCGACGCCGCGGAAACGTACGTCGGCGACGACGCCCGCGACGGTGTAGGTCAGCTTGTTGACCGTGTTGGTGAACTGGCGTCCGACGGCATTCTGGCCGGGCCACTGGGCGCGCGCGAACGATTCGCTGACGACGGCGACGGGCAATCCGCCGGGCCGGTCGGCATCGGTAAAGTCGCGGCCTAACAGCAGCGGAGTTCCCATGGTTTTGAAGTAGCCGGGCGTGACAAAGCGGGCGGCGGCGGGTGAATCCTTGTCTTTGCCGGCGACGGCGACGGGCCAGATGCCGCCTCGGAAATCGTACATGGGCCGGAAGCTGACGACAGCGGCCGATTGTACGCCGGGCAGGCTTTGTACGCCGTCAAGCACGGTGCGGTAAAACTGCTGGCGCGTGGCGGTGCGAAGGTACTGCGGGAACGCGAGCGAGGTTCGGAAGACGAGCTTGCCGTCGACGGTGAAGCCGGGCGCTTGCGAATTCAGCTTTAGCAAGGCGCGGACGAGCAGTCCTGTCGATGCGACCAGCGCGAGCGACGCGGCCACCTGAATCACGACCAGGATGCGGCGGGCGCGGTCGCCACGGCGTCCGGTTGCCGAACGGCTTTGGAAGCCGCTGTTGCCAATGGTGCGAAGCGCGGGCAGTACGCTGAACGAGATCGCGACCAGCATCGTGAGGGCAAGCGCGAAGAACATCACGCGGAGGTCGATGTGCGGGATCGCCGCGACGGGCAGGGTGTTGGGTACGAAGCGGCCAAGCACCGGCAGGCTGAGGTTTGCGAGCAGGACTCCCGCCGTGCCGCCGCATAGCGCGAGCACGGAGCTTTCGGTGAGCAACTGACGAACAAGGCGTTCGCGTCCCGCGCCCAAGGCCGTGCGAACTTCAATTTCCTTCTGTCGCGCAGACGAACGGGCGAGGATGAGATTGGCGAGGTTGGCGCAGGCGATGAGCACGAGGAATACGGCCGCGGCCGCGAGAATATTGAGCATCGTGCGGCTGCGCACGGGCAGCTCATCGCTCATACGGATCATGCGGATTCCCGATTTTTCACGCCATCCCGGGTTTTCCTCGACGACCTGCTGGGCAACACGCTTCATTTCGGCGGCCGCCTGATCGAAGGTGACGTCGCGCTTGAGGCGTCCGACGACGTTCAGCCAATGGTTGCCGCGGTCGACATAGTCGCCGTCGCCGAAACGGTTGGGTATCCAGACCTTGCCTTCGCGTTTGGGGAAAACGAACGTGCGCGGCATGACGCCGATGATCGTGAAGGGTTCGCCGTCCAGTTGCACTTTGCGTCCGATCACCGACGGGTCGCCGCCGAAACGCGAGTTCCAATAGTCGTAGCTGAGGAGCATGGTTCCAGGCGCGCCACCGCGATCGTCCTCCGCGCTGAAGGGCCGGCCGATCATGGGCATGACGCCGAGAATGTCGAACATTTCATGACCGAGAGACGCGCCAGTGAGGCGTTCCGGGTCGCCAGCGCCGGTCATATTGAGCGACACGTCGTGGGTGGCGGACATCGACTCAAAGGCGTTGCTGAGGCGCTTCCAATCGCGGAAATTTACCGGCGACACTTCAAGACGCGGGTAGCCGAGATTGGTTTGATCCTCGGATATTTTGACCAGGCGTGACGGTTCGCGGAACGGCAGAGGGCGGAGCAGAATGTGGTCGGCGAGCGTGAAGACAGAGGTCGCGGCGCCGATGCCGAGCGCGGTCACCAAGATCACGACCGCAGCGAAACCGGGCGAGTTCCGCATCGAACGGAAGGCGTAGCGCAGGTCCTGGCGGAGCAGGTCCCAATGCGCAGCACCGCCGGCGGTGAGGATGTCGGCGATGGCTTCGAGCCACACCCAGGGCTTCATCAGCGCGGAGGCGTCGCGAAGGCGCTTGCTGAAGAGCGACTTCATTTCGCCGCCGTATTCATTGCGGAAAGATTTGGGCGTACACAACCACAGCAGCAACGAGTACAGCATGGGGCTAACCCCGTTCCTTGCCGGCAAAGCCAAGGGCTCGCGCATGACCGACGAGGCTCAACATACGCGCGGTTTCGGCCTTTGCGACTTTGCGGCCAAACGGCGTGATCCGGTAATAACGGCGGCGTTCATCGTCGAAGCCGGGGGCTGGACGCTCGTCGGTTTCGACGATCAGGTCCTGTTCCACCATGCGTTGGATCGAACGGTACAGAGTGCCGGGGCTGAGCCGTAGCGCGCCGCCGGTTCGCGTTTCGATGTCGCCGATGATGCCGTAACCATGGCGGTCCTCGTCGGCGAGGGCCAGCAGGATGTGGAAGGCGGCGTTGGGAAGCGGGAGCAACGATTCCGGCGTGGTCTGCATACTTCAACTATATCCACTGTGCATATATTGTCAATGGATATATTCGAAGTGGATAGATGGAACGGAACGGCGGTTCAGGCTGTCAGCAACTGTTCCGCGCACAAGGCGCCGTCTGGCGTGTCTTCGTGCTTGAAGTAGACGAACACGTCCTTGCCTTGGGCGGCCAGAGCCTCGCATTTGGCGCGGATTTCCGCGATTTCTTCGGGCGTGTAGTTTTCCTTGCGCAGGCGGAAGTACACGAACTTGGCGGTGACGCGTTCGGGTACGACCAGCTTTTCCGATTCCGCAAGACATAGCGCGACGCCGCGTTTTTCGAGCAGTTCGTACACCGGGTCGACGAACCACGCCTTGTTGCGGAACTCGAAGGCGAGGGGCACGTCATCGGGTACGTCGCCGAGGAATTCGGCGAGCAGTTCGAGGTTCAGGCCGAAGTTCGGCGGCAGTTGGAAGAGCACGGGACCGAGGCGTCCGGCGATGCGCAGCGGGTCGATGGACTTGAAGAAGACGTCGGTGAATTCGTTCTTCTGCAAGCGGATGAAATGGGTGAGCTTCTGGTGTGCCTTGAGCGAAAACACAAAGCCGGGCGGGGTTTGTTCGATCCAACCTTCCAGGCTTGCGGGCGATGGCAGGCGGCGGAACGTGTAATTGATCTCGACGGCGTTTAAGCGCGTGGCGTAGTGATGCAGGAACTTTTT
>JAFDVT010000187.1 GCA_018268875.1 Acidobacteriota bacterium | reverse complement strand
TCGTCCACCGGTGGGCGCTTAAGGCAAGCTGAGAAGATAGGCCAGTGCGAGTTCCACTTCACTCATTTTCCTCGGCAAAACGAAGCCCATGCGAGGAAGGTGAAAGCGGCGCGGGTCGAGGACCCGCATGTGGTCGGTTAGGATCAGGCTGGGTTCCAGACGAAATTGCGCCCCGGATTCCAGTGTTACGTCCTGCGGTTCAATGCGGGGCCGCGCTGGACCGACCTTGTGGGTTTTGGTTGTGAGAGGCACGCCCATGACGTGTGTCCCCGCCGCGTTGACGCTATCGCGGGAAACGATCAAATAGGGCCTGTTCTTTTGCTGTTCGTGCCCGGCGATGTCCAGATCCGCGACCCGAACGAAATAGATGTCGCCTCGCCGGATGGTCACAAGGTTTCAGCCGCCATGTCGCGTGTCGATGTGTCCAACAGTTCCTGATCTTCCGCGTCCCAGGCTGGAATGGCAGGTTCTTTGGGTGTCGCAGGCTGCCTGAGCGCGAGAGCCTGCTTTGCCGAGTGATACGCGCCTGTGACCGAGCGCATCCCGCTCTGGATTTCGCTCATGACTTCGCGCGGCGGCTCCGTCGTCGCGGCGTCTGCGATAAGAAGGCATTGCAGATGGAACGCGGCCCAGACGGCATACCGAAAAAAGTCCAGCGCGATGGCGGTGTCTTGCTGGCGTTCGTGTTCCGGCACTGCGGGCGATGCGGCGATCTGCCCAGCAATGCGCAACGTTTTTCGTAGCGCGGACAGCACAAAATGCGTGTCTTCGGCGAGTTCCTCGCCCCAACGTTCGGCGATCCGCTTGCTTAGTCTTGCTTCCTTTTCTTCGAGCGCGGGACCCGTTATAGCTTGGAGCATCGGGATGTCACCGACGATGCGGTGTAGCATGGTGGCGACCGAAACGAGCAATAGCGCGTACTCGTCGAGAACCCGGCGGCGGGCCTCTTCAAATTCGCTCACGGTGTTGGCGCGGGCGGCTTCCTGGGCAAGCGACTCGGCAAACGATGCGTTTCCGGATAGGAAAGCGCGCGCCTCCGCGGGCAGTTGCGATTCGAAGCGGGCTCTAGCGGAAGACACGCCGAGCAATCCCGCCATCGTTTCGAGACTTGGCGTGGCGAGCAAACTGACCGGCGGTACCGATACGTCGGGCATTCCTTTTTCATCTTGTCACGGCCGTGCCGGGATTGCGCGGGTTATTCTTGGGAGGTTCCTGTCAAGCTATGGCGGCCGATTCCCTTCCTCTTCGTTCGCAGACCCCCGCGTCTTGGGCTTTATCGGTCCTTGCGCATCCGGTGGAACTGCTGAACGACCACGCGTTCCTCGAGAAAAAGGCCGCGAACAACGCCATGGACCTCATGACGCGGTGGCCCGGCGAATGGGTGGCCGGTTGGGTCGAGACCATGACCAGCGTCGCTCGCGACGAGGCGGCGCATCTCGCGCAGGTGACGCGGTTGCTAATGCGGCGCGGCGGGAAGTTGAGCCGGGTCCACAAGAATCCTTACGCCAACGACCTGCGGATGCTCGTCCGGCGGGGCGAGGCTGGCGAGATCGTCGATCGTTTGTTTGTCTCTGCCCTGATCGAGGCCAGGTCCTGCGAGCGGTTTTCGGTTTTGGCCGACGCCGCGGAAGGTCCTGAGCCGGAGTTAGCCGCGTTCTACAAGGCCTTGCATTCGTCCGAACTCGGGCATTACAAGGTGTTTGTGAAACTGGCGCGGAAGATCGATCCGAAGTGCGACGCGCGTTGGGAAACCATGCTCGCTCGCGAGGCGGAGATCCTGGCGGCGCAACCTCCGGGACCGCGAATTCACTCGGGCACTTGATCGTAGAGCGGCGAGGGCTGCGTCACGATTGGGACGCGGTTGAGATACCAGACCAGCACTGCAAGTACAGCTGTGGTGAGGATGCTGCCTTCGGGTCCATAGGCGCCGCCGCCGAACGCCGCCTTGGGGTCCACTTTGAGCTGGATGCCCGTCACCTGCATTTCAAATCCCGAAAGATTGGCGCCGAGCATAGGCAGGGTCCAGTTCCAGCCGAAATGGATGCCCATGGGGAGCCACAGGTCATGGCTGCGCAGAAAGGCGTAGCCGAGGACGACGCCCCAGGCGGCGGTGTTGAGGACGGCCAGAAGCGTAGAATTCTGATTGCCCATGTGGGCGATCCCGAAGAGCACGCCAAGAGGCAGGACAGTGGCCCATTCGCCGATGCGCGGAGCGAGGTACTGGAAGCCGTAGCCCCTGAACATCAGTTCCTCGCCGGCCACTCCGGCGGCGAGCAACACGGTGACGAAGATCATGCTGCCGGGGTCGAACTTACCGGCCCGAACGAATTCGGCCGATCCGGTGACCAGCAGGCCGAGCAGGACGAGCAACGCCGCTCCGGCGCCCGCGCCCAGGCCGTACAGCAAATTGCGCGTCGAGGCGTGGTTCCAGCGCAACCCCGCATCGGCGAGGGTCATGTTTTCGTAGATACGCAGCGTGAAGAGGTTGGCGACGAGGCCTGTGAGGAACGTCCCCAGAGCCGCCGCTCCGAAGTAGCCGAAGACACCGTGGAGCAGCCAGGAAAAGAGGCTAAGCCCCAGCAGCACGAGCAGGACGTAGAGTCCCGCGCGGAGGATGATGGCCTGCCACTTGTTCATCCGATTATTTGGAAGTCTTGATTTCGACGCCCTTCCGCGCGACCTTGACGGGCAGAACGGAAACGCCGGGCTGTGCCGCGATCAGGTCCGACACACGCTGCCGGGCGCCGGGTTCCACCAGAAATAGAACACAGCCTCCACCGCCCGCGCCGCAAACTTTGGCGGCCGTGGAGCCAGCCTTGCGGGTGATGGCGATGAGATGGTCGATCGTCTCGGTGGTGATGCCGGGCGCATTGGTACGGCGATGTTCCCACTCGGTGCGCAGGAGCTTGGAAACTTCCTTCCAATCGCTTTTTTCGAGCGCGGCGCGCATGCCGTTGGCGATGGCGGCGATTTTGGCGAAGTTCTTCTGCACGCCTTTATCGCCGTCGATGTGGAGCTTGGTGACTTCCCAGTTGTTGACGCCCGAGTTGCGAGGTTCGCCCGTGTAGGCGAGGACGACGCGGCTTTCGAGGTCGTCGTAGTCCACGGGGATGGCTTTGCGGATGAGGCCAGCGGGGGTCATGTCAATCGCGCTGACGCCACCGTACATGGCCGGATAGTAGTCCTGGCAGCCCGTGGGGACTTTGATGATGCGTGCTTCGATGTTCTGAGCGACTTCGCGAACGGTTTCGATCTTGTAGCCGGTGTTGCTGAGCTTGTTAAAGGCGCTGACAGTGGCGATCAGCAGCGAGGACGAACCGGAAATCCCGGCGCCAGCGGGCGCTTCGGAATTGGTGGTGATGTTCAGACCGGTTTCGGGCGTAAAGAACTTCAACACTTCCGCCACCAGACCGAGCTTGTGCTTTTTGGCGCTGCGCAATGCTTCGAGCGAGGCGTACCGGTCGGTAAGCTTCAGGTCCAGCGAAGCGATGTGGATTTCAGAGTCCGAACGAGTTTCGATCACACAGGAGGTGTAACGATCCACCGCGAAATTGACGGTGACAGCGTTCGAATGGAACAGATAAAGCGGCCAGATGTCGAGCGTACCGCCCGCCATGTCGACGCGGCAGGGGGCTTTGGTGGCGATTCTCATGATAATGGTGCGCGGAAACTGTTATCGTCGCACATCTGGCTTGACGGGAACAGGTTCCGGGCTGGCCGGCGGAGGCTGTTGCACGGCCGTCTGCGGAGGAGGTTCGCGCAGTTCGGCGGCGTCGAATTTCCGGGGAAACGGCTGGAAGCCCATTTCCCTCAATTGTTTATCGGTCGCGGCCATCTGAGCCGGCTGGTCAAACGGACCGGCGATAATGCGGCTGACCAGCGGCGTGATCCCCGGGGCCACCATCGCGGGAATTCCTTTGATCCGAAGCCCTTGCGACATGATGTCGGCCACTCCTTTTTCGAGAGACCCCACCTGCAGGTACCAGCGTCCGGCTTGCGGGACCGCGGGTTCCGGAAGCTTCAGAGGTTCGACGACAGGAGCGGCAGCCGGTGGTAGCGGCGGCGTGCTGGCAACCACTGGCGCAACAGGCGGCTTAGGCTCTTCCGGCTTGGGCGGAACGGCAACCGGCGGCTGCTGAACCTGCTGCTTCGCGGTTTGCACCGGGGGCGGCGCCGGCGACGGTTCCGCAACGCTTCCGCGGCGGGACGTCAGATAAAGCACGGCCGAGCCCAGGATCGCGACAAAGATCGCAATAAAGGCAAACAGCGCAAACTGTTTAGAGCCACGGGTTTCCGGAGGAACGCCCTCCGGGATTTCGACGGCGGAAGGATCATCCGCGGGCGGACCGGCGGTGGTCGACTCGGGTGAATCCTCTTTCTCGAGATTTCCCATCACGAATCTTATCGGACGCCTCAGGCGAATACATTAGGGGAACATCTCCCTTTCCCGCGTCCCCGGGGCCATAAAATAGAGAAGTAATGAAAGCGACTCGACGCACGTTCGGCTCCCTGGCGCTGGCTTCCCTGCCCCTCTTGGCCCATGACGACGAACAGGAACCGCCCATTTCCAGAACCGCGATGATCAACGGAATGGCGCTGCCCTTTGCGGTAGCCGGGTACCTGATGGGCGAACGCGCGTTGAAGAACCTGGACTTGACGCGCTGCCACGCCGATCTGGACGTGGCGCACCACTGCCCCGCGGCGAGCGACCTGGCGATGGTGATCGACGGGTTGCAGGCGTCCACCGGGGCGAGCCTCGGCAAAGGCAACCTGCGCCGGGTGGATTCCAAGGACGTCTTTAGCGTGGTGCGGAACCGGCGGACCGGCAAAGAAGTGAAGTTCGCGCTGCTCGACGGGTTCGTCAAGAAGCACGCCAAGCTTTCGCCGCAGGATTCCTACGCCGCGGGCCTGAAAGTCGCCGGGACCAGCGATGCGGAGGTGTTTCGTGTCCTTTAGCGCGAGCGCCGTGCTGGCGATGGCCGCCCTGACCTCGCACGATCTGTACCTGAAGCTGATTCCGTACCAACCGTCGCCGGGCGACATGCTGCGCGTCGAATATCACAACGGCGACAGCTTTCCGAACAGCCAGGTGAGCACCAAAATTGACCGGCTCAAGGATACGAGAATCGAAGGCGGCAGGGATTTCTTCCAGTTCCGCGTCGAAGGTACGGCGACGGTGGCCGATGCCAAGGCTCCGGTGAACGCCGGGAACTTTGTCGCCATTTCGCGAACGGTTCCAAACTTCATTCAGCTCGATGCGCCGAAGTTCGAGGAATATCTGAAGCACGAGGGGCTCGATTCCGTCATCGAGTGGCGCAAGCAGAACGGCGAGACCGCAAAGCCGGGGCGCGAAATCTATTCGAAGTACGCCAAAGCCGTCGGCGTGGTCAGCATCACCAGCGACGGCTACGCGAAGCCCGCCGGATTGACGATCGAGTTCATTCCGATGCTCAATCCGTATGAGATTCGGCCGGGGTTCACGCTGCCCGTGCAAGTGTGGTTCCGGGGCAAGCCGGCCCCGGGGTTGACGGTTGAGGCGTCGAACGCGTCGAACGGCGAAGTGACCAAAACCGTCGTCGGCAAGACCGATTTGAACGGACAGATTCTGATTCCCATCCCGAAGAGCGGGCTTTGGAAGCTGCACACAATCCAGATGGAGCGTCGCGCGGATACCAAGGAAGCCGATTGGGAAAGCTTCTGGGCCAGCCTGACATTCGAAATCCAGTAACAGCTAATTGCCGACGTAGCGGCTGTAGAGGCTGCGTGCGACGCCGGGATCGGTGGTGCCTTTGATGATGGCGCGGCCGTCGGGAAACACCGTAATTTCGTGCGGCGGCACCTGCAAGCGCAGGGCGAACTCGTTGGCTCGAACCGTCCCGGTGGCGCGCAAACGGCTGGCCAGTTCGGCGAGGTCCACCGGGCGCTGACGTTCGTGGATCTGCACGGCGTTGCGGCCGCACAGGCTGATGGGCGCGCGCCGCTTGCCGTCGAGGTAGCGGAACTCGCGCCGGGCGCAGACGCGGCATTCGGAGTCCGGCTGAGGCTGCGCGATCTGGCGGACGGAGCCGATCCAGGGATCGAACATGGTCAACTTGTGCGCGGGTTCGCCACCGGCGAGGATCTTCAATGCCAATGCGGCCTGCCAGGACGCGACCATCGCGGTTACCGGGGCGATGACGCCGGCGGTTTCGCAAGTCGGTTGCGCGCCAACGGGCGGCTCCGGATAGACGCAGGCGAAACAGGCGGTCTTCCCGGGGATGACGGGCATCGCCAAGCCATAGCTACCGACGGCCGCTCCGTACACCCAGGGAATGGATTGCCGCACCGCCCAATCGTTGATGAGATAACGGGTTTCGAAGTTGTCGGTGGCGTCGAGGATGAGATGTGTGTCCTCAAAGAGGTCGTCGATCGAGGCTGGCGTGAGGTCTTCGACGCGAGGTTCGACGGCCACGGTGGAATTGACCTGCGCCAGGCGTCGCGCGGCGGCCTGGGCCTTGGGCATCGCTTCCGCCGCGTCGGCCTCGCTAAACAATAGTTGACGCTGCAGATTGCTTTCTTCGACGTAATCCCGGTCGATGATGCGGAGCGTGCCTACGCCGGCGCGGGCGAGGATTTCCGCATGCACCGTGCCGAGCGCGCCACAGCCGACGAGTGTGACATGCGCCTCGGAGATCCTGGATTGGCCTTCCTCACCGATGCCTGAAAAGCGTATCTGCCGCGAATAGCGGTCCGGAAGACGATCCATAGCTTTAACCTAGCAAGAGCGAACGGCTTGTTAAAATCAACCCAGTGCGCGTGCGAGAGACGACATCGTTGCTCGCCGCGGGCCTGTTGCCGGTAGCGGCGCTGTTGTTCCTGACGATAGCGGCTGGAGGCGGCATCGCCCACGGCGCGATTCCCGAAGGACGCGCGATCCGCTTTGTGGGGTTCCAACCCGCGGCTCAGCCATTTACCGACGACGAACTGGCGGCTATCACACAGATCAAGCCGGGGTCCCCGTACTCGCTGCGCAGCGTGCGGACGGCGATCCAAAAGCTGTTTGCCACGGGCCGCTACGTGGACATCGTCGTGGATGCCCGCGAGGATAGCGAAGGCGTCGATCTCACCTTCCAGACCGAAGCCGCGTACTTTGTGTCGCGCGTCACCGTGAACGGCGCCAAGGATCCGCCGAACGAAGGCCAACTCTCCGGCTCGACCAAGCTGCAATTGGGGGCGCCTTTCCAGGATTCCGATATGCAGCCGGCGCTCGACAACATGCAGGAGCGTCTGCGCGCCAATGGCTTTTACCAGGCGTCGATCCTGCCGGAAGTGATCCGCGACCCGCTGCGGCAGACGGCGCAGATCGCGTTCCTGCTCGACCCCGGAAAGCGTGCGCATTTTGACGGCGTCAACGTCGCCGGGTCCACCAACGAGCTTTCCTACAATGCGCTGATCCGGGCGACGGGATGGAAGCGGTTCTTCGGGCTCATGGGCTGGCGAACCGTCACCGAGGCTCGGGTACGCAACGGATTGGATCATGTCCAGGAATACTTTCAGGACCAGGACCTATTGTTGTCGCGCGTCTCGCTCCAGCGGCTGGAATACAAGCAGAAGTCGAACACGGTCACGCCGCATCTGCACATCGAACCGGGACCCAAAGTAGAGCTGCGGGCAAGCGGCGAAAAGATGTCGCGAGGCAAACTGCGGCAGTTTGTCCCGATTTTTCAGGAACGGTCGCTGGATCGCGATCTGTTGGTGGAAGGACGGCGGAACCTGCTCGAATACTTCCAGTCGCCGGGTTTTTTCGATGCGCAGGTGGGGTTCGAACTGCTGCCGAAGCAGGGCGACAAGCAGGTGGTGGAATACGTT
>JAFDVT010000186.1 GCA_018268875.1 Acidobacteriota bacterium | reverse complement strand
GGAACGTCCATCACCTCCGGCGGCGACGGCGTGGAAGTGACCGAGGTCGCCAAAGCGTACCTGCCGGAAAACCCGCAAATTCGCTACGCCAACTGGCAGCGCGGCTACGTCAGTTGCCAGGTGACCCCGGGCAAGTGGACGTCGCATTACCGCATCCTCGACAAGGTGTCGATTCCCGATCAGCCCATCCAAACCAAAGCAACGTTCATCACCGAGGCCGGCAAGCCCGGAGCGGTTAAAGTCTAAAGAGTGAGCTTGTTCGAACACGCGGTGATCGTCGCGGGACACGCCATCCTGCGGCGATACCGCGACCTGACAGACGACGCCTCCTGGTTCCTTCTGGACTTTCAGAAAGGCGAACCCAAGCATTACATCCGGCATGCGCGGCGAGGCGTGGAACTCGCCGCCGCCGATCCTTCGGCGATCCTCATCTTCTCCGGCGGACAGACGCGCGCCGAGGCCGGCCCGTGCAGCGAAGCGCACACCTATTACACCGTCGCCAACATGCACGATTGGTGGGGACACAAGCCTGTCGCGCTCACCGAAGAGTTCGCACGCGATAGTTTTGAAAACCTGCTGTTCGGCATCTGCCGCTTCAAGGAATTCGCGGGCCGCTATCCATCCAAGGTGACGCTTGTCAGTTGGGCGTTCAAAGAACAGCGCTTCCACCTGCATCGCGCAGCCCTCGGCTATCCGCAAAGCCGCTTCGCCTACGATGGACCCAACAATCCTGACGCGTTAGAACAAGCCTTGATAGCCGAAGCGAACGCCATCCGCAACTACACCGCCGATCCGTACAGCAGCACGCCGTTTTATCAGGCCAAGCGCGCCGAACGCAATCCGTTTCGACGCCAGAACGGCTACGCCATCAGTTGTCCGGAACTCGCGCCGCTCCTTGATCACCAAGGCCCGGAACCGTACGCCGGTCCGCTCCCGTGGTAACTGTCGCATATGCCCGCGCAGGTGAGCGAAAGCCTGATTCTTCGCACCTATCCATTTAAGGAAGCCGACCTCATCGTCAGCTTTCTCACCCGCGACCACGGCAAGATGCGCGGTGCGGCCAATCGTGCCCGCAAGCCCAAATCCGGCTTCGGCGCGGGACTCGAACGTCTTTCCCACACCAACCTTTCGTACTTCGAAAAAGAAAATCGCGAACTCGTGCGCATCGACCGCAGCGAACTCATCGAGGCGCATTTTTCCTCGCCCAGCTACGAAGTTTCGGTCGCCCTGGACTTCTTCGCCGAGGTCACCGAACTCCTGCTGCCGCCCCATGAAGTGAACGAACGTTACTTTCGCCTTCTGCTCGCCGTGATGGAGGATCTCAAGCACTGCGACCCGCATTCGATGTGGAAAGCCGTCGGCTACTTCAGCTTTTGGTCCGTGCGCCTTCAGGGCTTTCTGCCGCACATTGAATTGTCCGAACAAAGCCGCGCCATCGCGCTGGCGTTTCTGTCGAACCCCGTCGGTAATCTTGCGGGCGAAGGGTGGAACAAAGCCACCGCCCAGGACCTGCGCCGGCCGCTCATCCGCCTCATCGAGGAACACACCGAACGGCGTTTGCTCACCGCGCAGTTTCTCGAAGCGCTGTAGCGGCGCGGGCGTTGCGCCCCCAACCCCCTGCAATGCGTGAGAGAATATAGTTTATCCCCAAAAACAGCCTGCCAATGGACTCGTTTCAACAGACCCTCTTTAAGCTCAAGCAGTATTGGGCCCAGCGCGGCGCGATCATACAGGAACCTTACGACGTCGAAGTCGGCGCCGGCACGATGTGTCCGGAAACGTTCCTGCGCGTGCTCGGACCCAAGCCGTACCGTGTTGCGTACGTGCAGCCCAGCCGCCGCCCCGCCGACGGGCGCTATGGTGAAAACCCCAATCGTCTCTATAAGCATCAGCAGTTGCAGGTGATTCTCAAGCCCGCGCCGGAAGACGTTCTCGAACAGTACCTCGGAAGCCTCGAAGCCATCGGCATCGACCTCACCAAGCACGACATCAAGTTCGAGGAAGACAACTGGGAATCGCCCACTCTCGGCGCCTGGGGCATCGGCTGGCAAGTCATGCTCGATGGCATGGAGATCACGCAGTTTACCTACTTCCAGCAGTGCGGTGGCGTCGATCTCGAAGTGGTTCCCGCCGAAATCACCTACGGCCTCGAACGTCTCACCGCGTTCCTGCAAGGTGTGGAAAGCGTCTACGACATCGAATGGACCGACGGCTTCAAATACGCCGACGTCCGCCTCGCCGACGAACAGCAGTTCTCCGTCTACAACTTTGAGATGGCCGACGTCGCCACGTTGTGGAAGCTCTTCGACCTGCATGAGGCTGAGTGTCAACGCCTCATCGATGCGTACGCCGATTATCCGGACAAGTCGCGCTTCCCCGTACTTCCCACCTACGATCAAGTCCTGAAGTGCTCCAATCTCTTTAACCTTCTTGATGCCCGCGGCGCCATCAGCGTCACCGAGCGCGTCGGAGTGATTGGGCGAGTTCGCAAACTCGCGGTCGGCGTGGCGAACCTTTGGGTCGCCCAACAACAGCATCAGCAGGAACAGCAGGAGGCCGCGGCGTAACCATGCCAGTACCTTTCCTGCTCGAAATCGGTTGCGAAGAAATTCCGGATTGGATGATTCCGGCTGCGCTCGAAGACCTGAAGGCGCAGTTTGAAAAGCTCATGGAATCGGCCTCGCTGGGCGGTACCGTGGCCTGGGTGGACGCGTCGCCGCGGCGCCTGGTGCTGCGCGCTGACAACCTCATCGAACGCCAGGCCGACAGCGAAGAAGTCGCCATGGGACCGCCGAAGTCCGCGGGCCCCGGCGCCGCCACAGGCTTTGCGAAAAAGATGGGCGTCTCCATCGACGACCTCAAAACCGCAAAGACCGCCAAGGGCGAATACTTCAGCTATACCCGTAAAATTCAGGGTCGCCCGACGGCGGAGATCCTTGCCGAAGCCATTCCCGGCATCGTGCAAAAGATCTACTTCCCCAAAACGATGTACTGGACCGGCAAGGGCGGCTTCCGCTTTATCCGTCCCATTCGTTGGATCGTCGCGCTGCTCGGCGCCGATGTCGTGCCCTTTGAAATCGCTGGCGTCAAGTCCGGCGACGTAACGCAGGGCCATCGCCGCCTGGGCTCCTCGTCGATCAAGGTCACGATCGAGAACTACGTCGAAGAACTGCGCAAGAACTTCGTCCTGGTCCTCGCCGCCGAACGCCGCGCCCGCATCCGCGCGGGCCTCAAAAAACTGGGTGTCGCGGTCAAGGAAGACCCCAAACTGCTTGAGACCCTGACGTTCATCACCGAATACCCGACGCCGATTCTCGGCGGGTTCGACCCGCAGTACCTCGAACTGCCGTCGGAAGTGCTGGTGACGGTGATGCGGCATCATCAGAAGTATTTTTCCTGCGAAAACGCCGACGGCTCCTTGGCCCCGAACTTCGTCGCGGTCATGAACACCGATGGCGACCCCGACGGCCTCGTCCGCCAGGGCAACGAACGCGTGCTGCGCGCCCGCTTCAACGACGCCAAGTTCTTCTACGGCGTCGATCAACAAAAGCCCTTGAAGGACCGTGTCGAAGACCTCGGCAAGGTGACCTTCCAGGCCAAGCTCGGTTCGTATCTCGAAAAAGCCCACCGCATCGTGGACCTGGTGCAGGAGCTCGGCGGCAGCACGCATGCCGAACGCGCCGCGCTGCTTTGCAAAACGGACCTGACCACCGAAATGGTGAAAGAGTTCACCGACCTGCAAGGCATCGTCGGAGGCCTGTACGCCAAGGCCCAGGGCGAGCCCGAAGGCGTTTGGCGCGCGATCTACGATCATTACAAGCCGCTCAGCATGGAAGATTCCGTGCCCGCCACGCAGGAC
The DNA here is from genome assembly GCA_018268875.1 of Acidobacteriota bacterium. Lineage (GTDB taxonomy): Bacteria > Acidobacteriota > Terriglobia > Bryobacterales > Bryobacteraceae > F-183. Next base: position 353 of record JAFDVT010000186.1, on the reverse strand, counting down.
GGCCTTACGGTCGCTTTGGCGGAGAAGCTCGACACTTTGCGCGGCTGCTTTGAAGTCGGCCTGATGCCCACCGGATCGAAGGATCCGTTCGCGCTGCGCCGCGCGGCCCAGGGCGTCGTCAAGATCCTCGCCGAAGGCAAGCAGGACTTCGACATCAAGACGCTGGCGGGAGAGAACGCGTACCTGCGCGAGTTCCTGCTGGACCGCGTGCGGTACTACTTCCGCGAGGTCCGCGGCTACAAGTACGACGAAGTGAACGCGGTGCTCGCATCGGGTTCGGAAAGCCTGCGCGACGCCGAAGACCGCCTCATCGCGCTCAAGGCCGTGCGCCCGACCGAGAACTTCGAACCGCT
>JAFDVT010000185.1 GCA_018268875.1 Acidobacteriota bacterium | reverse complement strand
GGCAGTCATGAACGGTGGCAGCATCCGGACGGCAGGGCTACTACAATTCCGATTCACGGCAATTCGAACATCGGCGCACCGCTCTTTTACAAGATCCTTCGCCAGTTGGGGATCGACGAGAAAACCTTCTTGAGAATTAAGTAGCGATTCGCACTGGTGCACGGGAAGCAAGCGCGAGCACGCCCGCAACCTGCTCGTGCGTGAGGTGAAACCATTCCATGATTTCGCCTATCGTTGCGCCCGCTTCGAGATTGTCGAACACCACCGATACCGGCGTCCGGCTATCGCGAAATACCCACGCCCCGCTGCGTTTTTCGGGAATACTTTCGACAAGCGGGCAGTTTGACCAATCGAGCGTCGCCATTGGATTCACCTGCTTCCATCGTACCCGCCGGCAACTACAGCCGCCGAATCCGCATCTTCCGGAACGAGACCACCGTCTGGTGGTACTGCAAGGCAATCGGACCCCGCTCGCGCTCGATCACGTAGCGAAGCGGGGTCTTCTTCATCTGCTCCGCCAACTTCGCCCGGTCGTATTCCAGCGTCTTTTTGCCGTTTAACCAGTGCTCCACATGCCCGCCGCGCACCAGCAGCCGGCTGTGGTTCCACTTGCCGTGCTTCTTTACCGCCTCAGGCTGCGGCGCGAACAAGCTGTAGAGCCCACCGGACCTGGAATCCTTCCGCTGAATCGACACCGGCTCGAACTCGTCGTCCGCCATCTGGTACTCGAGCCCCAGCGAGAACTCCGTCAGCGTCTCGTCCGGCTTCGCCTCGGCGACGTCCGCGATGCGCCGGAACTTCTTGTCCTCTTCCTCGATGACCAGGTTCACCGCGGTCTGCACCCAGTACTTCACGCCGCTGTTGGCGCCTTTGCGAGGCTTCCACTGCCATTCCAGTTCGAAGTCCGAATACTCTTCGGCCGACCACAAATCGGTGCGCCGGTGAACATACGGCTTGGTGGTCAACACGCCCTTGCGAATCGACCATGCTCCGCCCACATCGGTCTTGCCCGAAGGACTGCGCCAGTGTTGGAAATTGTCTTTTTCGATCAGGTTCTGCCACTCGCCCGACAGAACCGCGCCCAGAAGCAAACTGCAAACGACCATTAGGCTCAATCATACTGAAAAGGACAAGGATGAAATACTACTTCACCGTCCCGATCTATTACACGAACGGGGCGCCCCACATTGGACACACCTACACTACGCTGGTGGCGGATGTGATCAAGCGGTACCAGAAGATGATCGGCAACCAGCCCGAGTACACCACCGGTACCGACGAACATGGCGTGAACGTCGAGCGTGCGGCAGGGAAAATGGGCAAATCGCCCAAGGAATTCGTGGACACTATCGCCGATGAATTCCGCATGCACTGGGACAAGCTCGGCATCCAGGCCGACCATTTCATCCGCACCTCGAGCCCCGAACATCAGAAGACCGTTCAGTGGATGTTCGAACAGTGCCGCAACAACGGGTACGTGTACAAGGGCCACTACACCGGCGCGTACTGCGTGTCGGACAACCTGTTCGCGACCGAGGCCAAGCCCGGCGAACCTTGTCCCATCTGCACTCGTACGCTCGAAGCGGTAACCGAGGAAAACTTCTTCTTCAAGCTCAGCGCGTTTACCGACAAGCTGCTGGAACACTACGAAAAACATCCCGAATTCATCCAGCCGGAATCGCGCCGCAATGAGGTCATCAGCTTTGTCAAAGGCGGCCTCACCGATCTTTCGATCACCCGTACGGGCATCAGCTGGGGCATCCCCGTACCCAACGAAGCGCCGCACGTTTTCTATGTCTGGTTCGACGCCCTGATCGCGTATCTCACCGGCGCGGGCGGCGCGGACTGGCAATCGAAAGGCCTGTGGCCCGCCGATCTTCACCTGGTCGGAAAAGAGATCATTCGCTTCCACGCGGTGTACTGGCCCGCGTTCCTGATGGCCGCCGGACTTCCGCTGCCCAAGCAGATCTGGGCCCATGGCTGGCTGTTGTTCGACAACGACAAGATGTCCAAAACCAAGGGCAATGTTGTGCGTCCGCTGCCCATCGCCGAGATCATGGGATTTGACGCGTTGCGCTTGTACCTGATGCGCGAAGTCGTATTCGGAGCCGACGGCAACTTCGGCTACGAGGCGCTGGTGACGCGCTACAACGCGGACCTCGCCAACGGCATCGGCAACCTGGCGTCGCGCACGCTGAGCATGATTCATCAGTATCGCGGCGGCAAAGTTCCCAAGTCCGATGGCGACCAGCATTTCGCGCAGCTTTCCACCGAGACCGTCGAATACGTGCTCGAAGCCTTCGGCAAGTTCGAGTTCAACAAGGGGCTCGATCGAATCTGGGCGCTGATTACGGCAACCGACAAGCTGATCGTCGAACGCGCGCCGTGGAAGCTGGTGAAGGATCCCGAGTCCGCGGAACTGCTGGATCGTACGCTGTACACGGCGGCGGAAGTGGTTCGCGTGTGCTGCGGATTGCTGTCGCCCGTCATGCCGGACTCCATCCAAAAGCTATGGCACCAACTGGGCTGCCCGTCCGAAGTCGATCAGCTTCGTGTGGCCGACCTGCACTGGGGCAAGCTGCCCGCCGGGCAGGAACTGCGCCCGGTGCAACCTGTGTTTCCGCGCCTGGACGTCAAACTGACGATGGAAAAGCTCATCGAAGGCGAGCTCGCCGAACGCAAGCGGCAGGACATCCTGCTGGGCCGCGAGGTGAAGGAAGAGAAGCCGGCGCTGGACTTGGCGCCGGAGATCACGATCGACGATTTTTCGAAGATCGACCTGCGTGTTGGTGTTGTGCTCGAGGCCGCGCCCGTCAAGGGCGCTGACAAGCTTCTGCACATGAAGGTCGACATCGGCGAAGCGGAGCCGCGTTCCATCGTCGCGGGTATTGCGCTGGCCTACAAGCCGGAACAGATGATCGGGCGCAAGGTGGTGATCGTTGCCAACCTCGCGCCGCGCAAGCTTCGTGGACTCACGTCGCAAGGCATGATCGTCGCCGCATCCATTGGCGAAGGTCTGCCGGTGCTGGCCGGGTTCAATGAGGATATCGGCGTCGGCGCGCGCTTGAAGTAACGCTCAGTTCAACTCGACGAGAATCTTCGACACCGCAAGCGGATCCGCGGACCAATCTGCGAACGCTTGCGGTGCGTCGTTTAGCGGCACGACGCGCGATACCGTCTCTTCGAGCGGCAGGTCCTTGTTGCGCGCCAGCATGTCGATGACGCCTGCAAAGTCTTCCGGCAGCGCATTGCG
>JAFDVT010000184.1 GCA_018268875.1 Acidobacteriota bacterium | reverse complement strand
GGGTTACGCCTGTTCTGTGGGGCACCCCCTGGTTCGAAAAGCCGGCGCTGCTCTATTGGATGACCGGCCTTGGCACAACGCTGGGCCTTGGTCCCGAATTGGCGCCACGCCTTCCCGTAACATTGTCCGCCGTGCTGTTCCTGGTGTTTTTTTACTGGATCCTGTCGCGGAACCTTCCCGGCAGCCCGGTGCCCCTGTACAGCACCATCATCCTCGCAACCTCCGCCGCCTGGATGACCTACGGCTTTGTCGCGGTAACCGACATGCCGCTGGCCGTTTGTTCGGCGGCCGCGATGCTGCTTTCGGTGTATTGTTGCGCGCCCGCCTGGGTGGCCGGGTTGCTGCTGGGGCTAGCCGTACTGGCAAAGGGACTGGCCGGATTTGTATTTTTCGCGCCGGTCGTGGTGTGGCTCATCTGGATCAAGCAGTACCGCCGGTTGGCCATCACCCTCGCGACTGCGATCGCCGTGGCGGCGCCCTGGTACGTGCTCTGCTACCTCCGCAACGGGCAGGCGTTCATCGACGAATTCTTCATCAAGCATCATTTCCAGCGCTTTTCGACGGACGCGCTGCGTCATGTCCAGCCTTGGTATTTCTACATCCCTGTGATGCTCGGCGCGTTGTTTCCGTGGACGCCACTGTACGGCGTGCTGTTCCGCAAGTCGCTCTATGAGGACCGCCGCATCGCCATGATCGGCCTGTGGGTGCTGTGGGGCGTGGTGTTCTTTTCGATTTCCAAAAACAAGCTGCCGGGCTACATCCTGCCTGTGGTTCCCGGCGTCGCGATCCTGTTAGGCCTCGCCGCCGATCGGTCGCCACGATGGGTACTCGCCTTTTCCGCCTGGCTGCTGTCGGTGATCCCGGCCCTCGCGCACATCCTGGGACCTGCGCTCGACCATGGCTTGACCAAGGTCGCGATCCCGAATCCCCCGGCCTGGGGCGTGGTGGTGGCAGGCATCGCCACGATTTGGTGTCTTGGCAAGCGGCGGCACGCGATGGTCGCCGTGGGATTGTTGTTTCTGATCCCCGTCCTCTATCTGAAGCACGTTGCGTTTCCGGTTCTAAACGAAAGCGTGTCGGCTCGCGAGACGGCCAAGCGAGGCGCGCCCGTTTGCGCCGATGCTTCGAAGCGCGACCTGTACTACGGGCTGAACTACTATCTGGACGTACAGCAGAAATTGCCGGTTTGCGGCGACGTCGCAACGCCTCCATGAGTCGGTTCGCAATTCGTTTACGCTTGTAAGTCGTGAGCGAATCCCGCTTCATTCCCGTGCCGGTCCATCAACGGTCCAAGTTCGAGGCCGCTGACCCATGGGAGCCTGGCAACGCGGTGGTCACCTGGAAACTGCTGAATTACGAATTTCCGGGACTCGGTCCGGATGCGCTTTGCCCCGGTATCGCCACGGTGAGCGGCACACGTTATCGAATCCTTCCGCTATCGCTAGCACCGCTGCTCGAAGAGCGCGCCGTCAAGCCGGAACAGTTGCCGGCGCTGCTCGAACGCGTCGAAAAGACGCTCCGTCTGAGCGACTATCCACCCCGCAAGACATTCGGAGACAGCGGCCTGGCCCTGATGCTTGTCGCGTTGTTGCCCCTTTGGCTGGCCTGGAAAATCGGGTTCGCAGAACGGGACCAACTGTTCTCGCAACTGGTCGCGGGAATTGGCGCGGCGATGTTTTTGCGCGGCCTCTGGTTCCTGGCGCAAGGTCCGCTGCGCCTCGCCCGCGAACGCCGTCTCACCGCTCGCTTCCGGCGCTTGATCGCAAAAATGGAGCCGCCGAAATGAACATCTGGCTGGCGATCGTGCCTTTCCTGGCGATGGCCGTAATGTCCGTTGTCGCGCAGCAACTTGGCGGAGGACGGGAAACCACCGGATACTGCCTGGCGGCCTCGTCGCTGCTGTCGGCGGGCTTCGCGCTGTGGCTCGCTTCAAAGGCCGGGCGCCCCACGCGCCACGTCGAACGCCAAACAGGCCGCGAGTTCGTCATTCGCGAGACGCACAGCCTGCTGGGGATTCCGCCGCTCGCCTGGGCAGGCTTGAACCTCGCGTTAGCGGCAGTCTTCGTGTACCTCGGGAACCGCTAGCGGCGCTACAGGAACATCTTCCGAACGTCCAGCCAATTGTCCACGCGGCGGTACCCGGTTTCATTCACGTTGTGCGGCGCGGTGAACACGATTCCTTCGCCCTGCAGACGCCGGAAGTGTCGCGTGTTGTCGTCGATCAGATAGTCGACAGCCAGCACACTCTTGTCCCCGCAGAACACAATGTGACTCGACGGAATGTACGGAAAATGCCGTTCCAGCCAGCGGAACTTCGCGTTGAACGAGCTAGGCACTTCCATCGCCGCCGTGGTGATGAACACCTCGTACTTTTCCTGCAGTTCGCGCATCACTTCCACCGAATCGTCGAACACCGGCAGATCCGCAAAGATTTCGCCGTCGGTGAAATAGTCGATCACGTGGGCCTTGTGATCCTGCGGGATCTTTTCCCAGAACCGCAGGCCGATCAGGTCCGCTTTCCCGATATCCGTGCCGAAATCGGCGTTATATCGATTCAACAACTCGCCCAGCGTGTCGGCGATCACCTCGTCCATGTCCACGCCGATCCACTTCTTGGTCTTACTTTTTTCCATCGTTCCAGTAAATTTTGACGTTCGACGATGCGCGCCCCGCGGCCACGACGTCGGGCCGGCCATCGCCATTCAGGTCGCCAACCGCGAGGTCTTCCGCGGCCATCGCGCCGGTCTCAATCGGTTCCTTGTTCCACTTGCCGCCCGCCCAACGGTACAGCGCGAGGCCGTACTGTTTGTCGCGCCACCCCGCCACAACGTCGTCCACGCCGTCGCCGTCGAAGTCCGCCCAACCGAGCGCATGACCGCCGGTCAGCGTATCGTCCAGAACCTCGCGCGTCCACTCCTTGCCCTTGCCGGAGGCCTCGCGATACACGACCACGGAATTGCCATGCCACGGCTCAACGGTCGCCAGCGCGCGGACCTTCTTCGAAAGCTTGCCTAGCTTCACCTCGCCCGGCGCGCCCGACCCGATCTTGGTCCGCGACCACTTGCCGTCCT
>JAFDVT010000183.1 GCA_018268875.1 Acidobacteriota bacterium | reverse complement strand
GGGTTCATGACGTGCGGAAAAACAGAGGCCGGAAACGCGGTGGAGGTCCAGCGCGGCGCTTCGATGGCCTGCTGGATGTTCATGCCGAAGTCCACCATGTTGATGAGCGTTTGGATGGTGCGCAATGGCTGGTCATCGCCGCCGGGGCTGCCGGTGAGCATGAACGGCTTGCCGTCTTTCAGCACCATCGAACCTTGCAGCGTACTGCGCGGACGCTTGCCTCCCTCGAGCGCGTTGGCGTGGCCGGGGACCAGCGAATAATAGTCGCCCCGGCAGTTGAAGGTAAAGCCCAGTTTGCCCATTACGACCTTGGTTCCGAAGGATCCGTGGATCGATGGAGTGAAGCTGACCGCGTTGCGATCCTTGTCGGCGACGGCGAAGTAGCTAGTGTCGCCGTCGTGATCGTTGCCGCCGGTGGTGACGTCGATGGGACGGTCGCGAAGGCTGGCAAAACCGGGTTCGAAGTCTTCGGCGTTGCCGGGACGCAGGTCGAGCGAGGCTTGCTTCATGTCAATGAGCTTGCGTCGTTCGATCGCGTATTCCTTCGACAGCAGGCCGCCGTAAGGGATCTTGATGAAGTCCATGTCGCCAAGGTATTTTTCACGGTCGGCCATGGCGAGCTTGGCGGCTTCGATGGAAACATGCAGAAAATCGGCGGAATTCAGGCCCATTTTGCGAAGATCGTAACCTTCGAGGATGTTGAGCATGATGAGCTCGGTCGGACCTTGCGATGCCGATGGGTTCTTATACACCTGGTAGCCGCGGTAGTTCACCGACACGGGTTCTTCTACTTTGGCGGTGTAGTTGGCGAAGTCGTCGTAACGGAACAGGCCGCCGTTCTTGATCGAAACCTCGGCCATTTCGCGGGCGATGTCGCCTTTGTAGAAACGGTCGCGAGCGGCTTTGAGCGCGGCGACGCGGCCTTTGGAGGCGTACTTTGCTTCTTCCTCCACCAGCTTCTTCATCGTGTTGGCGAGGTCGGGATTGCGGAAAATCTGACCTTCCTGATAGAGTCCGCCGTCTGGCGCGCCATAGACTTTGCGCAGGCCGGGGTCGATCAGAATGATGGGCATCTGCAGTTCGTACACCAGGCGGCCTTGCACGGGGAAGCCTTTTTCCGCGAGTTCGATGGCCGGCGCCAGAACGTCGCCAAAGGTCTTGGTGCCCCAGCGCGAAAGCAGCGTGTACCAGGCGTCGACGATGCCGGGCACGGTGCCCGAAAGCAGCGTGTCGTTCACCGGAAGCTTGCCGCCGGCGTTCTGCTTGTACCAGTCGATGGAGGCGAGCTTGGGCGCGGTTCCTTCGGCATTGACCGACCAGACCTTGCCTGCTTTGGCGTCGTAGACCAGGATCTGCGCGTCGCCGCCGATACCGTTGGCTCCGGGTTCGACGACGCCGAGCGCGGCCTGTCCGGCAACTGCGGCGTCAAAGGCATTGCCCCCGCGCTGCAGGATGCGGTCGGCGGCCATGGACGACATCTGGTGCATGGACGTGATGCCGTAGTTCGCGCCGCGGACGACTTGTTTCAAGGTCTGCGGGAAGCGTACTTTCTGCGATTCCTGGGAAACAGAGACGAGTGGAAGCGATGCCACCACCGCGAGCGCGGCGAAAACACGGGCCATACTCTTACGATATTACGAGCGAGTTACGCGACGACGCGGCCGTCGCGCATGCGGACGATGCGGTGGCCATAGGCGGCCGCTTCGGGGTTGTGCGTGATCATCAGAATCGTCTGGCCGATCTTCTCGTTCAGGTCGCGCAGCAGGCCCAACACGAGGTCCGAATTTTCGGTGTCCAGGTTGCCGGTCGGTTCGTCGGCGAGCAGGATCGACGGGCGATTGACAATGGCGCGGGCGATGGCGACACGCTGTTGTTCGCCACCCGAAAGCTGGCGAGGCTTGCGGCCCAACTTGCTTTCGAGACCCAGAAGTTTGAGCGCATCGGCGAACCAGGATTCGCGAGGCTTGTCCTGCGTGCCGGCGATGTGGCGAGCGATTTCGATGTTGTCGTTCACCGTGAGCGTCGGCAGCAGGTTGTACTTCTGAAACACAAAGCCGACGGCCGACTTTCGAAGATCGGTACGCTGCGCGTCGCTGAGTTTCATGATGTCGCGCCCGCCGATCTGCACGGTGCCGTCGGTGGGCGGCGTGAGCCCGCCGAGGATGTTGAACAGCGTCGATTTGCCGGAACCGGAGGGCCCGACGATCGAGAGGAATTCGCCTTGGGCCACGTCGAGATCCACGCCGCGAAGCGCGAAGACATCGACTTCGCCCTGTTTGTAGATCTTGCGGAGATTGCGGATCTCAATCATATGCGAGCGCCTCGATCGCGTCCTGCTTGGCGGCTTTGAGGCCCGGGTAAACGGCGCCCACCAGCGAACCTACGATGGCGATGCCACCGGCGATGGGCCACCAGTCGGGCGTCGTGATCTGCACCATTTCCGGCACAAACACATGCATGATCCAACGGGTGCCGAAGGTGAAGATCACGCCGAGCACGGAGCCGATCACCGACAGGAGGACGGTTTCCGTCAACAGAATCGACAGGATGTAGCCGGGGGAGGCGCCGAGCGCCTTGAGGATGCCGATTTCGCGGGTGCGTTCGAGCACCGCCGTATACATCGAAAGGAAAACGACAAGGAAGCCGATGAAGACGCCGAGTCCGATGACGACGCGGATGAAAGTTCGCAGCATCGGGATGTTGTTCACCGACATCAGCGAGGCCAACTCTTCCATCGAATAAATCGTATTGTTGGGGAACTTGGCGCGCATTCCTTCGACGACGGCGTCGGTCTTGGAAGGGTCCGCCAGCTTGACGTACAGGGCGCTGTATTTGTCGGACTTGCTGGCAAGAACCTGCAGACGGTCGCGCTGCATGAACATGCGGGACAGCTTGCCGGATTCGACGACGCCGGCAATGCGCCGGTCCTGCCCGAGCAGATTTTTCACATAGTCCCCGGCCTTCACACCCTTTGACCGGGCGTAAATTTCATCCACCAGAATCTCGTCGGGGTTCGCGAAGGGGCCGCCCTGCACGAACTTGAAGCCGCCGCTCATGCGATTGAACGAGTCGTAGTCGATGCCGGTGATACCGTCGAGCATGCCAAGAGGCTGCACTAGAATGCCAGTGGTGTCGACCACGCCCGGGTACTGCTGAATGGCGGGTTCCAGCTTCGAAGTAAATTCCGCGCCGAAGCCCAGAATTGCAGCTCCGCCAGCGCGAATCACAATGTCAGCCTGGGTTCCACGCTGGCGGCGCGCGGATTCATCGAGCATGCCGCGGCTCACTCCGACCAGGGTGAGAACCATGGTGACCTGCAAGCCGATCGCAACTGCGCTCAACGCGGTGCGAATGGGCCTGTGTTTTAGATTTTCGAAGACGAGACGAAGGATCACGCAGTAAGTAACCGGACCTTTCTCATGATAGCGGCTTTCCGCGCAGGAACCAAAGCGCGCCCAGGGCGGCAACCTCCCCGGCGCTGGCGATGAAAAAGAGTTGCAATCGCGTGACCACTCCCGGCCCCGAGGCAAGTTGCCAGGACCAAAACAGCCGCAGCAGCAGATACGCGGAGGCGGGGATCAATAGGACCGCCGGATAACCGGCGAGGAACGCGACGATCAGGATCGCCGCGGCGAAGGTGAGCAACGCGCGTGTAGTGGACAGGCGCTGCTGCATGGCGGCGGTTTCAGGCGACGGCCGGGATACCCAGGCTAGCGCGATGCGGCACGAATAACCGGTGGCGATGGCGCAAACCAACGCCCGGAGCAGATCGCTAAATGCCAGTTCGGACAAGAAAGTCCTTGGC
>JAFDVT010000182.1 GCA_018268875.1 Acidobacteriota bacterium | reverse complement strand
TTGGCGCTTCGTAGCCGATTTCCAATTGCGTCTGCCCGGGGCGCATCGGATAGTCGATCTTCCACGTGTTGGCCGCGCCCGTTTTGACAGCTTCCCGCTTTACGGGCATTCCGCCCTGCGTGGTGACGGTGACGTCGATCTTTGCGTTGTCCGGCGCCCAGAAGCGGTAGGTGCCGGATGCGGGGTCCGCATACGTTGTACGCGACGTGTTGTTGACAAACACAAACTCGCGAATCGCCAGCGCGTTTTCCATGGGCTCAATCAGGATGCCGTGGCGGTCCACGACAACGCCTTCGCCCTTGTTCGACACCTCGAAAACGTCAACCGCTACTCCGGTGCGAGGTTGACCCGGCGCGATTGACTTGGTGTACGTCACGCCCTTGTACAGCGCCTGCACCAGCAACGGTCCATTGGCCGGTGGTTCGGCATCGAAGCTGAATTCGCCCTGCGCATTGGTGCGCGCGGTGCCGACCGGACGCATACCCTGTTCGCCAGGCTGCACCAGAATCAACGGCAGTTCCGCTTGCGGCTTGCCGGTAGTGGCGTTGGTGGCAACGCCCGAGATGGCGGCCACGGCGGAAAGCGGAAGCAGAAGCCCTAAAAGCAGTACAGCAAGCCGTCTCATTCGGCAGTCATCGCCTTTCCGCATTCCCCGCAGAACTTCATATATTGTGCGAATTTCGCCCCGCAGTGCGGACAGACGTACTGCTGTTCCTTCTTCGCAGCAGGCGCAACAGGCTTCTTTTTGACCGCGACCTGCTGAGGAGCGCCCTTTAACGCGTCAATCTCCGCCAGCGTACCGGCGAGTTCAGTCTGCAACCCAAGCTTGGTGCGCTGATAATCGGCCTCCGACAACTTGCCGAGGCGAAACTCAAACTGCAGGTCGCGCAGGTTCTCGTAAATCCGGGCTTTGCGATCTTCCAGGTGCTGCCAGGGCAACACGGGGTCGGGTACAGGCAGGTCGGCCGGGCGGACCAGGAATGTAAATGCCACCGCCCCCAAGATGAGGACCACCGAAAGAAACAGAAGCATTAGTCGACGCCGGCCAGGTCCTTTTCAATCGATTTCCGATATTTCTCCATCGTCTCCGGGTCGATCTCGGGCATCGGAGTGCCGGCCGCTCCCCGCTCGTTAATGCGGCGGATGAACAGCGCAATGGCCGCAAGGCCGATCATGCCGGCGATCCACGGCATCCAACCGAGCAGCACGTTGAATCCTTCGGCCGGAGGCACAGACAGCGCCTGTACGCCCTGATCCTTCACAAAGCTCGACACGATCTGATCGTCGGAGCTTCCGCCCGCCACCATGCTGGCAATCTTGGCGCGCGCAGGCTTCGAATAATGGCATTCGAGCATGGTGCAATCGCCCACCGTGTTACGGCAGGTCTTGCAAAGACAGGCGAGCTTCGCGCCCACACGTCTCACATCCGGAGGGATGACGTCCGCAGCCTGCGTCATACACAGGCCGACAAACGCGGCGGCGAGAATTCTATTTTTCCACTGGAGTTGCATGTGCGGGAGTAACGCCAACCACCTGAGTCCGCAAGAACTGCTTCTGCGTCTTGGCGGGAACCAGACAAATCAAAGTACCGAACAAGGTCACCCAATAACCCAGCCAGATCCAGCTCACCAACGGAAATACGTAGGCCTGCAGCACCAGCTTGCTCTGATCGGTGGATGACGTACCGGCGAAGTTGAGGTACAGATCCTCGTTCAGGCGGCGGCGAATCGACACTTCGGACGTCGGCTGTTCGCTCGCCATATAGAAACGGCGTTCCGGATGCAGGGTGCCGATCACACGCCCGCCGGACGAGATCTCGACGGGCAGCTTGCCCCACTGATAGTTCTCGTTCTTGCCGCTGGTCATTTCGCCGATCTTCAATTGATACGGGCCAATCGACACAACGGAACCAGTGGTCACTTCCACGGTGGTGTCCTGATTGAACGCCGCACCCGTAAAGCCGATGAACATCACGACCACGCCCATGTGGACGATGTAGCCGCCGTAGCGGCGCGTGTTGCGATGCGTCAGCTCCACCATCGCGCCGAACCAGCCGAGATCATTCTTGGCCCGCAGCGCGGCGGCGCCCTTGATGAATTCCGCAATCACCGTCCAGGCGACGAACACGCACAGCCCGAACGAAATCAAGGCATAGATGTGACGGACGCCAAACGCGGCCAATACGCCGACGGTGGCGAGCGCGCCGATCGACGGCCACAGGAACGCCTTCTTCAGCGACTCCACCGAACTTCTGCGCCAGGCGATGAGCGGACCAATACCGGTCAACAAAAGGAGACCGAGGCCGATCGGAATGTTCACACGATCGAAGAACGGTTTGTCGACGCTGATCTTCTCGCCGGTTACGGCTTCGGAGATCACCGGGAACAGCGTGCCCCATAGCACCGCGAAGCAGCTTGCCAGCAGGATCAGGTTGTTGAACAGGAAGCTGGATTCGCGCGACAGGACGCTTTCGAGCTGCGTTTCCGGCTTCAGGAAGTCGAGGCGAGCAATGATGAGCGCGGCCGTGGCGGCGATGCCAAGCCCCAGGTACCACGCAAAGTAGTTGCCGATGGGAGACTGCGCGAACGCGTGTACCGAGGAAACCAGTCCGCTGCGCGTCAGGAACGTACCGAAGATGCACAGGAAGAACGTGGCCGACACGAGCACCATGTTCCAGACCTTCATCATGCCGCGCTTTTCCTGCATCATCACCGAGTGCAGAAACGCGGTGGACGTAATCCACGGCAGCAGCGACGCATTTTCCACCGGATCCCAGGCCCAGTATCCGCCCCAACCGAGTACCGCGTACGCCCAACCGGCGCCCAACAGGATGCCCGTGGTCTGGAACGCCCAGGTCACCAGGGTCCAGCGGCGCGTGGTGTGGATCCACTGGTCGCCGGGCTGTTTGTTGATGAGCGCCGCAATGGCAAACGCGAACGGCACGACGAACCCGACATAGCCGAGGTACAGCGTCGGCGGATGGATCACCATCGTCCAGTACTGCAGCAGCGGATTCAGCCCGCGGCCGTCTTGCGGCGTGAACACAGCCTTACCGGCGGCCCACAGATCGAACGGACTCAGAACAAACGTGATCAGGAACAGGAAAAACGCCATCGTGGTCATCAGGATCGACGTCACGTACGGCATCCCTTCGCGGAACTTGCGACGGTTGGTGAACATCACCACCGACGAATAGCAGCCGAGCAACCATGCCCAGAACAGCAACGAACCTTCCTGCCCGCCCCATAGCGCCGCGATCTTGTAATACCACGGCATCGCCTGATTGCTGACGCTGTGGACGTACACCATGCGGTAATCGCCCTGCATGATCGAATAGATCAGCGCAGCCGCGGCGGCGGTGACCAACGCGGTGGTCGCATAGACCGCCCGTTCCGCGCTCACGATCAGAAACAGATTGTTGCGGAACTTGCCGATCAGCGATCCTGCAACCGCATAAATCGCGAGGCAAAAGGCCAGCAGCAAGGCTAAAGCGCCGATGTTCTCCATAGTGCGAGGCTTCCTTGGAACCTGCTAGAGGGCGGCAACAGGCTTGGGAGCCTGGTGCGTTGCGGGAGCGGCTTCGTTCGCTCCTTTGGGAGCTTTGGCTTCGTACTTCGAAGCGCATTTGGCCTGGACATTGGACGCGTGGAACACGCCGTCGCTTCCCAGGCGGCCTTGCGCCAGCGCTTGCGAACCGTCCTTAAAGGTGTCGGGCAGCGGTTCCTTGCCGTTGTACACAACGTTCAGAATCGCCTTGTCCTGGCTGATGCGGAACTTGACTTCCTTGCCCTCGCGAACGATCGAGCCGGGCACCACGTCGCCACCCACGCGAATACTCTTTTCTTTGGCAGAATCGCCCATCGCGGCGATCTCGGTTACGGTTTTATAATACGAACCGTTCTCCATCGCGCCACTGGCCGCGATCCAACCCAGGGTTCCCACGATAATCGCCGACAACAATCCGAATTTGAGCTTATTGTTCATGGCAGTAGAGGCCGTCCCACTCTTAGTATAACGATACACCCAGCAAAGGGCATTTTCAGTGCAACCGGAAATTTTCCAGCCTCACCGAACCGATTGTGCCCCACTCAATCGAGGGACGCAAGCCCCG
>JAFDVT010000181.1 GCA_018268875.1 Acidobacteriota bacterium | reverse complement strand
TGACGGGCCAGGTGATGGCGGCGGTGGTTCCACCGGCGTCGGTAACGCGCTGCCACAGGGTTCGCGACTTGAGCAGGTTGGGCGTCCAATAGTAATCGCCGCCTTCGGAGGCCGGGCGCTTGTTGTTCAGGATGCCGTGTTCGATGGGGCGCGCGCCGGTGATCATCGACGTGTGCGAGGGCCACGTGACGGTTCCGAACACGCCCATCACGCCGTTCTGCGCATACTGCGCGCGAGCGGCGAACTTGCGCAGGTTGGGGATTTTGAGGCCCATCGCATCGGCGTCGCGCAGGTAGCGATTGTCGAGGCCGTCGACCGAGATCACCAGGAGGGGGCGCAAGGGTTGTTGCGCATAAAGCGGTAGCAAGGCGGCTACGGCGGCCAACAGGAGATAACGAAGGTACATGGCTTTCTATGATGCTAACGTGTGAAGCAGCGATGACCGGGACACAGGAACAACTGATTGCGGAATTGATCGGCTTTTTGCGGATTCCGAGCGTGAGTACGGCGCCGGAGCATGCGGGCGACGTGCGGCGTTGCGCGGAACATGTTCGCGGAATGCTGGCCGCCGTGGGGTTGCAGAACGCGACGTTGATCGAGGCCAAGGGTCGCCACCCGTTGGTGTACGCGGATTGGCTGGGGGCGGGCGCGGACAAGCCGACCGTGCTGTTCTACGGCCATTACGACGTCCAACCGGCCGATGGCGAATGGGTGACGCCGGCGTTTGAACCCGCCATTCGCAACGGCAACATCTATGCTCGCGGGGCGGCCGACGACAAGGGGCAGGTGTTCCTGCAGATCAAGGCGGTGGAGCGCCTGATGCGCCGCGATGGCAGGCTGCCGGTGAACGTGCGGTTCCTGATCGAAGGCGAAGAAGAAGTCGGCGGCGAACACATCGAGGCCTTTGTCGCGTCCGGCGATCCCAGGCTCCAAGCCGACGCTGCGATCGTGTGCGATACGGAGATGTTCGCGCCGGGGCTGCCGACGCTGTGTGTGGGCCTGCGCGGCATCGTGTACGGCGAAATCCACGTGCGTAGCGGCGAGACGGACCTGCATTCGGGCGTTTACGGCGGCGCGGCTCCGAACGCCATCATGGCCGCCTGTGAGATTGTGGTCGCTCTGAAGGATCGCGACGGGCGGATTCGGATTCCCGGGTTCACCGATGGCGTCATCCCGCCTTCCGCGGCCGAGCGCGCCGCGTGGGACCGGTTGCCGTTCAACGAGGCGGAGTATTTGGAGAAGGAAGTGAAGTCCCGGGCGTTGACGGGCGAGCCTGGCTACGACGTGTTCGAACGGACGTGGGCGCGGCCGACGCTGGAGGTACACGGGATTCGCGGCGGGTTCACGGGCGAGGGCGCCAAGACGGTGATCCCGTGCGAGGCCGTGGTGAAGATCAGCATGCGTCTGGTGGCCGGGCAGACGGCGGCAGTCGCGACGCGGCAACTGGCGGAAGCGGTGCAGGCGGCGTGCCCCAAAGGCGTGGAGGCGGAGTTCCGCGCGTTCCATGCGGCGGAGCCGTCGCTGGTGCGCACGGACAACGTATTCATCGAAAAATCCGCCGAAGCGATGCGCGAGGTGTTCGGGAAGGACACCGTGTACATTCGCTCCGGCGGATCGATTCCGATTGTCGGATTATTTGAAGAACATTTGCGAATTCCCAGCGTGATGATGGGGTTCGGGTTGCCTGACGACAACCTGCACGCGCCCAACGAGAAGTTTCATCTCGCGAACCTGTTTCATGGGATCGACGCGATGGCGCGGTACCTCGAATTGCTGGGTAACGATTAAGCCCGGCGGCGACGGCGCAGTTGCAGGCCGAGTCCGCTGAGGCCGATGGCGGCGGCGAACAGGCTGAGTTCCGGCGATTCAGGGATCGCCGCGACGAACTTCAACTGGCCGAGGGCGAGGCCACTGCCGGAGTTGAAATACGAGTAGTTGGTGGTGGAGAACCCGCCGGGACGGGAAAGGATCAACGCGCCCGAAGACGGCACATAATAGTGCAGACCCATGGCGGAAAGGAGCGCCGGGGCGACGTAGCTCACGTTCAGGTTCGATTCGAGAGTATTCCGGGAACTCCCGTGGCTGAGGGTGGTGTCCGGTGTAAAGGAGCCAGACGCCAGCACGATATTGGTGAAAGTCGTAGCGCCAATCGTTCCAGAACCGGTGATGGACCAGGTGCTGGCGGGGTCCACGTTCAAAGTTTCGCCGCCAATTGGCGTTGTGGGTTCCGCCGCGCCGCGCGCGCCGGTGGTAAACGCCAAATTTCCAGTAAATAAAGAACTGCTGACGGGCACGTCAGCGGCATTGCGACGGTCAATGCTCGAAAGCGTAGATCCGCCGGTGGCTTTTGCCGAGGCCGCCGCGCCCAGTTGAATGCTGGTGTTGCCGCCCAAATTAAAAATAATTGTGTCGGCAAAAAGGCTTGTGCCGAGGGTGGCGATTAGCAAAAAAGGCAGTTTCATAGGAAATTCTTTCTGGGTTCAGAATTTCATACATCACCTTTGATGTCAATTCAAAAATAAGGTGTTCCACCGTGTCGCTGCGCTGGCTAACCCTTGCAATATGAAGGGTTATAGGGATTTCACGGAGTTCGGCAGTGATCCGGTTTAGCGGTGCAATTCCCGGAATTTCCGAAGTAATTCGTATAACAAAATTCCGCCCGCCGTCGCTACATTTAAAGAGTGTTTTCGGCCAAGCATGGGGATGCGGACATGGGTATCGCACAGCTCCATTAATTCCGGGCGGATGCCATCGGTTTCGTGTCCGAACACCAGGCAGACCGGAAATGTAGGACGCCAATCGAACAGGTCGACTGCTTTGACGGAAGTCTCGATGGCGGCGATTTCCACACCTGCCGAGCGAAGTTCGCGGAGGCGGGGCGCGGGGTCCCAGTGATGTTCCCAGGGGAGGCTATCTTCCGCGCCTAGAGCAGTTTTGGAGATTTGGTTCTTGGGCGGATAGGCGGTGATGCCACCGAGAATGAGCTTTTCGATGGCGGCGGCGTCGCCGGTGCGAAAGAAGGACCCGACGTTGTACATCGAACGCACGTTGTCTAACAAAACGTAGGCTGGCAGCCGCGTGATGCCGTCGTAGGAAGTGGAGGCGGTGGTGGCGAGGAAGGGAAGGCGGGAATCGGTCATCAGTGTTCGGACAGGTAGATCGAGAACTGTGTGGCCTGCCGGTAACCCATTTTGTGATACATCGGATAACCGGCGGGGGTCGACTGCAGGATGCTCGGGGTAATGCCGGTTTCGGCGGAAAATTCCTTTAAAACGTGCCGCATTAAAATCTCGGCATAACCTTTGTGGCGGAACATCGGTACGGTTCCGATGGTGTAGAGGCCGATGCAGTCGCTGGTGGGGACCGCCGCGCAGGTGGCCACCGGTTGCCCGTTCCAGTACGCCACCCAGCCGTGCATGGACCCCGACCAGGAGCGTTCCGCCTGGTAGATTTCGCGGCAGATGGACATCGGCAGGTCGAAGTTGCAGGCGGTGGTCGCGCTGAAGTCGAGGCGGGTGCGGGTGTCGCGGACACGTTCGATGTCGAGTTCGTGGACGGGGAGCGGGCGCGAGGGCGGCGCGAGCGGGGTATCCAGGAACATGCCGGGCGGCTCGGACGTCGGACGCAGACCTCGCGCGAGGAGGAAGCCTCCGACGCGGCGAAGGACGACGGGCGGCAGAAGGTCGCGGCAGAGCCAGAAGGACCAGCGTTCGCGGCGGGCGGCGAAGAAGTGCGCGGCGATGTCGAGGCGGGACGTGAGGACGGTGCCGGTGAGGTCCTCAATGGGCTCGGTGAGCATCGCGGAGTTGAAGGGCGAGAAGTCGAGGCCGGAGGAGACGAGTTGGAGTCCGTCGCGAAATTCGATGGCGGCGTTGGGGCGGGCGAGGGCGAAGAATTGCATCATCTGGCGGAGGTTCCGTTCGATGGGCAGATGGCGGCCGGCGAGGGATGGCGGATTGGGACGCGGCCACAGCATCGCCCTCGATTTTAGCGTGAGCGTTGTCTAGAATAGGAACACGATGCAACGACGCGATGTCTTCAAATTCGGCGCTCTTGCCGCTGCCGCTACTACGACCGCTGCCACTGTTGAGGCGCAGACGGCTGCTGCCGCGGGTATGGCCGCGGCGTGGAAGCCGGAAGGCATGGACGAGCATCAGTACGAGACGCTGGCAGTGGCCGCGGACCTCATTATTCCCGACACCGATACGCCGGGCGCTCGCGCGGCGGGCGTTCCTCGCATGATCGACAAACTGCTGGCCGCCGGCGAGGACGAGCCTCGCCATCGTTTCATTGGCGCCTTGAACTGGCTGGATGGTTACGCGCTCGAAAAGCATGACCGGCCGTTTGTCAAATGTTCCAAAGAACAGCAGGTGGCGTTGCTGACCGCCATGGACGAGGGCAACGAGGACGGCATGCCGCAGTCGGGCCAAATGGTGTTCCGCGGCATCAAAGCCATGGTGTCGCGTGTGTACTACGCCACGGAGGCCGGGTTCCGCGAACTCAACAAAGGCGGCCGGGTTCCGAAGACGTACGGCTGCGTTCAGGCCTAAGGTTGCTGCCCGTGAAGCGCGAACTCGGGCTTCGCGACGTTGTTTTCTTTACCATTTCAGGCATTCTGGGTACGCGATGGCTGTCCGCCAGCGCGCATGCCGGTCCCGGCGCGGTGACGCTATGGTTCCTCGCAGCCGTGCTGTTCCTGGTGCCGTGCGCGTGGGCGGTGGCCGTGCTGTCGGGCAAGTATCCGCAACAAGGCGGGCTCTACGTCTGGACGCGCAACGACTTTGGCGACTGGCACGGCTTCCTGTGTTTCTGGCTCTATTGGACGAGCATCGCGCTGTGGTTTCCCAATGCGGTGATGGCGTATTCGAGCATGGCCGTGTATGCGCTGGGTCCCGCCTATCAGCACCTGGCGACCGACCGGGCGTACATCGTCATCGCGTCGTTGCTGTTGATCTGGGTGTCGCTGGGCAGCCATCTGGTAGGCCTGAAATACGGCAAATGGACGCAGGCGCTGGGGTTTGTCGGCAGCTACGGCGTCGGTGCGATGCTGCTGGCGATTGCCGCGGCGGTGTGGCTTCGCGACGGGCGTCCGGCGACCGAATTCCACTTTGTGCCGGAGTTCAACTTCGAAACCGTCAATTTTTGGGCCCAGATTTCGTACGCGTTGACGGGGCTCGAAATGGCGCCGATCATTGGCGAAGAGATTCACGATCCCGAACGCGTGTTGCCGAAGTCGGCGTGGATTTCGACGGTGGCTTGCGCGGGGTACTATTCGCTGGCGACCGCGGCTTTATTGGTCCTGATGCGGCCGGAACAGGTGAATGTCCTGTATGGATTGGCCGAAGGCGGGCACCTGGCGGGCATCAAATTGAACCTGCATTGGATCGGACCCGTGTTCGCGATCTGCATCCTGATGGGCGCGCTGGGACAGTTCGGCGCATTGGGTTCGTCGGCCGCGCGATTGCCGTATGTCGTCGGCGCGGATCGCTATTTTCCGGCGGCGTTTGCGAAGCTGCATCCACGCTGGGGGACGCCGCATGTGTCGATCCTGACGCTGGCGGGCATCGCGTCGGTGGCGCTAATCCTGGTGCAATTTGGCGAAAGCGTTCGTGCGGCGTATTCGCTGCTGGTGGACCTGATGGTGTTGACGACGTTCGTACCGTTCCTCTATATCTTTTTGAGTTCGTGGAAGGCGGGTAATCGCGTGTCGGCGATGTCCGGCCTCGCGGTGTCGGTGTTGGCGATGGCGTGCAGCCTGGTGCCGCCGTCCGATACTCCCAATGTCCTGTTGTTTGAATTGAAGCTGATTGGCGGCGCGCTGTTGTTGACGGCCGCGGCGCGCTGGATGTTTACGGCACGAACCTCATGACCTATCCGGATTCGGTTCTCTATCTTTACGCGCTCGGCAACGAGATCAAGACGGTGAAGCTTGGTCTGGACCGCATACGCGCGCTGCTGGCCGCACTGGGCAATCCGCAGGACCGCTATGAGGTGATCCACGTCGCGGGGACCAACGGCAAGGGTTCCACCTGCGCGATGATCGAGGCCGGCTTGCGCGGCGATGGCGTTCGCACCGGGCTGTTCACGTCGCCGCATCTGGTGGAGCCCACCGAACGCATCCGTATCGACGGCGTTCCGGTGACCGGCGTGCTGTTTGCCGATGCGTTCCGCGCGGTGCACGAATGCGCCGAGATGTTGCTGGCCGAAGGTACGATCGACATGCATCCGACGTACTTTGAGACGGTGACGGCGATGGCGTTCCTGCTGTTCGCGCAGGCCGGGATCGATACGCTGGTTTGCGAAGTCGGCCTGGGAGGGCGCCTCGACGCGACCAACGTCGTCAACCCGCGCCTGTGTGTGATCACGCCGATCGACTACGATCACGAACAGTATCTGGGCAACACGCTCGAAAAGATCGCGGGGGAGAAGGCGGGAATCCTGAAGCCCGGCGTTCCGGCGGTGTTCGCGCCGCAGCATGCGGAGGCCAATGCGGTGCTGCGCGCGGCGTTGCAAGGTCCTCTGGTGGACCTGCCGGCGATTCACGATCTGGAAGAAAATGCGTTTGCGTGCCGGTATCGTACCGATCGCTTTGCAGTCGAATGTCCGCTCGCCGGGCCGCATCAGGTGGTGAACTCGCTGGTGGCGGCGACGGCCTTGCATGCGTTGGGACATTCGACCGCGGGGATTCGCGGCACGGTGTGGCCGGGCCGGTTGGAGCGCGTGTCGCGCAATCCCGACATCATTCTGGATGGCGCGCACAATCCCGCCGGGGCCCGCGCGCTGGCGTCGTATATCGAAAAATACTTTCGCGGCAAGCGTCGCGTGCATTTGATCTACGGGACGATGCGCGACAAGGCCGTCGACGAGGTTACGGGTTTGCTGTTCCCGCTGGCCGACCGCCTGATCCTGACTTGGCCGGACAATCCTCGCGCGCTGCATCCCGATGCCTTGCAGCAGCCCGGGGCACAGATCGCGCCGAACATCAAAG
Organism: Acidobacteriota bacterium; assembly: GCA_018268875.1. GTDB lineage: Bacteria > Acidobacteriota > Terriglobia > Bryobacterales > Bryobacteraceae > F-183. The sequence goes on along the minus strand of JAFDVT010000181.1, from coordinate 115 downwards.
AGGCGCTGGCGATGGTCGACGCCGGTCCTGAGGATGTGGTGTTCGTGACGGGCTCGCTGTATCTGGTGGGAGAGGCGCGTCCGCTGCTGATGAACCGTGTCACGCGATAATAAGT
>JAFDVT010000180.1 GCA_018268875.1 Acidobacteriota bacterium | reverse complement strand
TCGGCCACGGGCGCGGTGAACGTCACCGTCACCGGCCAGATCCGCATCTTCGACACGTCGGGCCAGTGCATCTGGTGCAGCGACTTCACCGGGACCGGCACCCTGAACGGCACCCAGTTCGTATCAAACGCCGGCAGTTCGTACAACGGCTCGCTCACCGCCACCGAACGCACGGTGGTCGCGTCCCAGGGACTTCACTTTGTTCCCGTTGCGCCCTGCCGCATCGCCGATACGCGCGACGCCGCCGGCATTTACGGCCAGCCAGCCCTCGCCGCCGCCGCGACCCGCAACTTCCCGATCTCCGGCAAGTGCGGCATTCCGTCCACCGCCGTCGCCGCGTCGCTCAACATCACCGTCGTACCGCACGGCACACTCGGCTACCTGACGGTCTGGCCTACCGGAACCACGCAACCCGCCGTATCGCTGCTCAATTCCGTCGACGGCCGCGTCAAGGCCAACGCCTCGATCGTGCAGTTGGGAGGCGTCGACCATGCGGTCAGCCTGTTCGCTACCAACGTCACCGACGCCATCATCGACGTCAACGGCTACTTCATCAGCCCCGGGCAAACCACCCTCGCGTTTTACCCGGTGACACCCTGCCGCGTCCTCGACACGCGCAACGCCGCCGGCGTCCTTGGTGGACCTTCGCTGCTCGCCGCTACGACTCGCACGATCCCCGTGCTGTCTTCGGCGTGCGGCATCCCGTCCACCGCGCAGGCCTATTCGCTGAACGCCACCGTCGTACCGCCGGCCGGCTTCGGATACCTCACGCTGTGGCCCACTGGAACCGCCCAGCCCGTCGTTTCGACGCTCAACGCCGTCACCGGAACGGTGGTCGCCAACGCCGCCATCGTACCGGCCGGAACCAGCGGCGCCATCGAAGCCTTCGCCTCCGGCAACACGGACCTGGTACTCGACATCAACGGTTATTTCGCACCCGCCGGCCAGGCTGGCGCCCTGCAGTATTACCCGACGGGCGGCTGCCGCGTCTCCGATACCCGCAACGCTACGGGCGCTTTAGGCGGACCCATCCAGCAAGGCGGAGTGGCTCGCGAATACCCGGTTCCTTCGAGCGGCTGCGGCATCCCCAGCGGAGCCAAAGCTTACGCGCTCAACGCCACCGTACTGCCCAACGAACCCACAAGCTACCTGACGCTGTTCCCCTCCGGACAGACCCAGCCGGTGGTGTCGACCCTGAACGCCCTGGACGCGGCCTTTACGTCGAACGCCGCGCTGGTCCCGGCCAGCAACACAGGCTCAATCTCGGCGTTCCTTTCGCAGACGGCGCACCTGCTGCTGGACATCAACGGGTACTTCCTGCCCTAGCGATTGTCGTTGGTGAAAAAAGGCGTGGTGGTGAATGGCCCGGTCGGGTTAAACCGGAAGGCCATTCCCCCCAGCATGCCGCCCGGCGAGTAAAACCGGATGATCCCCACGCGGTTCCGTAACTCGGGGTATCGGATAGCCGCATCGAACGACAGGCTGTTGCGAGCCTCCAGCGTCAACGTCTGCGAGAACAGAATACTGCCGCCCAAATCCAGCCCCTGGACGCGAACCTCGGCGCTCGCCGTGGGCGAAAGGTTGGTCAGAGCGATCCCGGTGGCGCCGCCGCCCCGATGGTCGAACGCCACAGTCCCCGAGTCGTAAAACGAGCGAGGTTCCATGGGGACGGTCGCCTCAAAGTCCGGGCGACCGTCGGATTTCTGGCGCAGCACGGCGAACCCGGTCATCGCGCCATTCGCTGTCATGTCCAGCCCGCCGGTGGTGAGCGACGGCGCCGTACCCAGCGTCTGCAGGATTACCGTGGAGTGCCGGTAAATCTGAAGGTTGAACTTCGCCCCCGCGACGTCCTGCACGGTCTCCTCGCCGAACAAACTTGTGGTCACCTTCAACCGTAACGGCAGGTTCTGCCCGTCGCTGCCGTAGGCCGAAATGTCCGCGAGACAGCCGCTCGCGCTCAGGCAGGTGAACTGGAAGGTGGTGGTCCAGCCGGCGCCATCCGCGAAGTACGGAAAGTACCCGCCGGTCACCGGAACATCGACGCCAAACGCCCCCATCGGACTGAGCAGCACCACTGCCACAGCAGCAACAGTTCTCATGCTCGAACTATACCCCGCCTCGGGCCGCCGTACCGCTTCCCGTACCTGTCACCGCACCGCTTCCCGTGCCTGTCACGGTGCCTGTCACCGGAAGCGGTGCAGTGACAGGTACGCCCAGACAAAGGAGTATCAGGTTTTGGGAGATGGCGGTGATAAGGAAATCGCGAGCTTTCCCCCAACGCACTACACTGGAAACATCGAATTCTGCGACGTCAGCCTGCCCGTTCCCGTCGACCAGGCCTTTACTTACCGCCTCCCCCTTACCCTCCGTCATCGCGCGCAGCGCGGCGCGAGGCTTTCCGTCCCTTTCGGCGGCCGTACCCTCACCGGCGTTATCCTCGAGGTCCACGACCGCGCCCCGCACGGCTACAAGACCAAGGAAGCGCTCCGCCTCATCGACGAACAGCCAGTCCTCGACGAAGGACTCATGAAGCTTGGCGCCTGGATCGCGGCCTACTACTGCGCCCCGCCCGGCGAGGTCTACCGCGGCATGATGCCCTTGAGCGGCGAGACCCGCAAAGGCAAGCTGTGGGCGCTCACCGACGGTGGCCGCGACGTCGCCCGCCAACTCATCCTCGGGGACGCCGAAACGGACCCGCAGTTGCAGCTCCTGCGCCTGCTCGAGGCCCGTCCGCTCACCGAAAATTACCTGAAAACCAAGTTCGACAACGCCAAGCGCATCCTCCAGCAACTGGAAAAGAAGGGCTACGTCGAAGTCGAGGACGTCGAGGCCGATCGCGACCCGATGCGAGCCTCCGCCGACCGTCTCCGCGTCGAAATCCTGGCCGCGCCCGCGCCTGAAACCAAGTTCCCCAAACCCGAACGCGAACTCCTCGCCTACCTCCACCTGCACCCCGGTTCGCACAACCTCGCCGAGGTGGAAACGCTCGTCAAAAGCGCCAGCGTTTCCGCCCGCGCGCTGGCCCGCAAAGGCGTCGTATCGATACAGACGGAGCCCATTTTCACCCCCGGCCGCCACCCGGAACTCACCGTCGAACGCTCGCTCAACCTCCATCAGCAAGCCGCCTTCGACGCGATCTCCGCCGCTGTCGCGACGCGCCAGTACCAGGCCTTTTTGCTCCAGGGTGTCACCGGGTCCGGCAAGACCGAGGTGTACCTTCGCTGCATCGACCACGCCCTTTCGCTAGGCCGCAACGCGATGCTGCTCGTGCCGGAAATCGCCCTCACACCGCAGATGGCCGGACAGTTTTTCAGCCGTTTCGGCGACCGCGTCGCGATCCTTCATTCCGCCTTCAACGATTCGGAACGGGCCGAACAGTGGCGCCGCATCCGCGCCGGAAAAGCGCAAGTGGTCGTCGGCACCCGCAGCGGCATCTTCGCCCCCGTGCAGGACCTCGGCCTCGTCATCGTCGACGAGGAGCACGACAGCAGCTACAAGCAGGCGGAAACGCCTCGCTACAACGGCCGCGACGTCGCGGTCATGCGCGCCCACCAGGCCGGAGCGACCGTCGTACTGGGGTCCGCCACGCCGTCCCTGGAATCGCGTTACAACGCGGACCGCAAGAAGTACACGCTTCTGGAACTCCCGGAACGCATCGCCCAGCGCCCCATGCCCGCCGTCGAACTCATCGACATGCGCCTGGAATTCCTCGAAACCCGTAAACAGGCCACGTTTTCCCGCCGCATGCTCGAAGGACTGGGCCAGAAGCTCGAACAAAAAGAACAGACCATGCTCGTCCTGAACCGGCGAGGCTTTTCGAGCTTCGCCAGTTGCCGCGCGTGTGGCGAACGCGTCCAGTGCGCCAACTGCTCGGTTACCCTGACGTACCACCGCCGCGACCGCCGCATGCTGTGCCATTACTGCAATTACGCCGAAAAGGTCCCGTCAGCGTGTCCCAAATGCAATAGCGAACACATCCAGTTCCTGGGCACCGGGTCCGAACGCGTCGAAGAGGAACTCCACCAGCAGTTTCCCGAGGCCCGCATCGCGAGGCTCGACCGCGACACCGCTGCGGGCAAAAAGAAGTTCGAGTCCATCATTTCGGACTTCCGCGAAGGCAATTACGACATCCTGGTCGGCACCCAGATGATCGCCAAGGGGCACGACATCCCCAACGTCACCCTGGCCGGGGTCATCAACGCCGACATTGGCCTGGGCCTGCCGGATTTCCGCGCCGCCGAACGGACGTTTCAACTGCTCACCCAAACCGCCGGCCGCGCCGGGCGAGGTTCGCTACCGGGCATCGTGCTGTTTCAGACCAACAGCCCGGATCATTACGCCGTCCAGTTCGCCGCCGCCCAGGATTACAACGGGTTTTACGAAAAGGAACTGCAATTCCGCCGCGCCATGCGCTATCCGCCGTTTTCCGCGATGGCCAACGTGGTCGTACGGCATCAAAAACAGGAACAGGCCCTCCGCATGAGCGGCGAACTCGGTTCCCTGCTCCTGCCGGCGCCCGAAGGCATCAAGATCCTGGGACCGGCCGAAGCCCCCGTCCAGCGTCTCCATAACGAATTCCGTTACCAGATGCTCATCAAGGCCGCCCAACGCCGCACCCTGAGCGAGCAAATCAACCGCATTCGCCATCACGCCGAGGTCAACAAGTGGAACAGCACTTCCCTGGTGATCGACGTCGACCCGCTTACATTATTGTAAGCGTCGCTACTATAAATGGAATTTTAGGTGGGTTTTCGGGGGTCAAAACACCCCGAATGTACACCGGGATGTCGCAAATGTTAATATCGTTTAACGAGCCCCGACTCGTCTTCATCCTTCATGAAATCCGCGTTTTTGTTGTTGTGGACAGCACTTTGGCTTCCACCGGCGACGGGCGTCTGCAGCGGGATCACTCTGGACCAGGCACTGCACATGGCTGCCGACAGCCATCCTCGCCTGCGCGCCAGCAACGCGCAGATTGAGGCTGCGCGCGCCGGCATCACCACTGCCAAAGCCTACCCGAACCCCGAAGTCCAGTCGCTAGCCGGCTACCAGTATTACCGCGTCCCCGGAAACGTCAAAGGTGCGATTCAGACGCACGCCGTCGCCCAGCCTTTGGAGCTCGGCCGCCTTCGTCCCACGCGCATCGAATTCGCCGAACGCACCCGGCAAAGCACCGAAATCGCACTCAGCGAGGTCCGCCTGGGCCTGCTGTCGGAGGTTCGCCGCGCCTGGTTCCAGGCCCTCCACTTCCGCGAACAGATCGCGATTCTGAACGAGAACCTGCGCCTGGTGGAAGAACTGCGGCAAAAGATCCAGGTACGCGTGGAAGTCGGCGAGGCCGGCCGCCTGGAACTGATTCGAGCGGAAACGGAAGTCGCCACCGCCAAGAATGCCGTCGCTACCGCGCGCTTGCAGTACGTGGCGGAACTGTCGCAACTCCGCGCCGCCATCGGCTTGCCCGCGGGCACCGATATTGACCAGCAGGGCGCCCTCGACGTCCCGGTCCCGCTACCGTCCCTTGACGAACTTCGCCAGCAGTTACTCGACAAGCACCCGGCTCTGGCACTCGCCCGTTCGGAGATCCGCCGCGCCGATGCCCGCCTCGATTACGAAAACGCCCTCAAGCGTCCGCAGCCTTCCCTGCGCGCCGAATACGAACGCCCGCCGGATTCGCCCAACTACCGTATCGGGATCTCCATTCCGCTTCCCGTCTGGAACCGCCGCGAAGGTCCCATCGCCGAAGCGGTGGCGCTGGTGAAGGAGGCGCAAGCCATCGCCGCCACCCGCCAGATTCAGTTGCTCGCCGGACTCGAAAGCGCCTACGGCCGCTACCAGACCACCACGCAGCTTCTGGAAACGTACCAGCAAGGCATCCTCGTCGGAGCCGAAGCCGCCGTACGCGCCGCGCAAGCGGCCTATCAACTCGGCGAACGCGGCATCGTCGACGTCCTCGATGCCCAGCGCGCCCTCCGTACCGTACGCCTCGATTTCCTGAACGCTCAGTATGACCGCCAGCAAGCCCTGGTGGACATCGACGAACTTCGCGGCCTGATCCCGGGAGTGAATTAATCATGCGACTGACAATGCGTTTTGTCCCCATTGTGTTGTTCGCCATCGCCGCCGCCGGCTGTGGCGGCAAAAGTGACGCGACCGTATCCGCGGCCCCGTCCGGAGCCCCCAAACCGGCCGCCGCCGACCCAAACGAAATCCACGCCGAACCCGCCCTCCTGAAACGCCTCAAAGTCGGACCGGTGGAAACGGCATCGCTCGGCACAACCATCCGAGTCGCCGCGCGCGTCGATGTCGACGAAAACCGCATCATCCGCGTCGGCTCGCCCATGATGGGCCGCATCGCATCAATCCTCGTCCGCGAGGGCCAGGATGTACATAAAGGCCAGGTCATCGCCTGGTTGAACAGCACGGGCATCTCTGGCGCGCAGCTCGAATTTCTCAAAGCCATGGCCCAAAAACAGTTGGCCAAGCGTTCCCTCGAACGCGCGCAGCGCCTGGTGGCCGCCGACGTGATCGGCACCGCCGAGGTGCAGCGCCGGGAGACCGAATTGTTCGAAGCGACCGCGGAACTCGACGCCGCCCACCATCAGCTTCTGCTGCTCGGCATGCCGGCAGACGCCGTTGAGGAACTCGAAAAGAAACGTACGCTAAACCCCGTCTCGCCGATTACGGCCACGCTCGAAGGCACGGTGATGTCGCGTAAAGTGACCCCGGGCCAGGTCGTTCAGCCGGCCGACACGGTGGCCGAAATCGCCGACCTTTCCAACGTCTGGCTCGTCGCCGACGTACCCGAACAGAACGGCGGCACGCTCACCGCCGGACAGCATGTCACCGCCGAAATCGCCGCGCTCCCGGGCCAGCATTTCCACGGACAGTTGACCTTCGTGAGCAATACCGTGAACCCCGAGACTCGCACCATTCGCGCCCGCATGGACCTTCCCAACCCTCGCCGCCGCTTGAAGCCCGCCATGCTCGCCACCATGGAAATCCGCAATCAAATGGAACGCCATACCGCCGTACCGCTCACCGCGGTGGTGCGCGAAGACGAAATCGAAGGCGTGTTCGTCGAACGCGCGCCCGGCGTATTCGTTCTCAAACCCTGTAAGTTTGGCCCCGAATACGGTGCGCTCCGTCAGGTCAATGAAGGCGTCGTCCCCGGCGACCGCATTGTGCTCGACGGCGCTTTTCATCTCAACAACGAACGCCGCCGCCGCGCCATTTCCGGTGGCGGAGGCAACGGAGAATAACGGATGGTCGACGGACTGGTTCGCAGCGCCCTTGCGCAGCGGATCGTGGTAATCGTAATCGCTCTGTTGCTGCTCGCCGCCGGAGCCGACGCGACGCGCAAGCTTTCGGTGGACGCCTTTCCCGACGTCACCAGCATTCAGGTCCAGGTCGCCACCGAGGTGCCCGGACGTTCCCCTGACGAGGTCGAACGCATCGTCACCGTACCCGTCGAAATCGGCATGACCGGCCTGCCTGGCATGACCGAAATGCGCTCGCAAAACGAACCGGGCCTGTCTATCGTCACGCTGGTTTTTGAAGACAGCGTGCCCGTTTACTTCGCTCGACAACTGGTGTCGGAACGCATGGGCGATGTTCGAAGCCGCCTGCCGGAAGGTATCGTGCCGGTATTGGGTCCCGTCGCTACTGCCCTGAGCGAGGTTTATCAATATACGCTCGAACATCCGCGCGACGGCACCCGGGAACTGACCAAAGCGGAACTTGTCGAACGACGTACCATCCAGGATTGGGTGGCGCGTCCCTTGCTGCGCACCGTCCCTGGCGTGGCGGAAATCAACTCCACCGGCGGCTACGTCAAGCAGTACCAGATCATCGTCGACCCGGTGAAGATGCGCTATTACAACGTCTCCATCCGGGACGTGCAAGTCGCGCTGTCCCGCAGCAATTCGAACTCCAGCGGCGGCATCCTTACGCAGGGTCCGGAAGTGCTGTTGGTTCGCGGCGTTGGCCTCATTCAGAAGTTGGACGACATCCGCCGCGTGGTTCTGAAGGAATCGAACGGAACCCCCGTCTATGTCAGCGACGTGGCCGAAGTTCGCATCGGCGAGGAAGTCCGCTACGGCGCCATGCTCAAAGGCGCGCACACGGAGGCGGTGGGCGGCATCATGATGATGATCGCCGGCGGCAACGCCAAAGACATCGTCAGCCGCATCAAGGACCGCGTCGCCGAAATCAATTCCAAGAACATGCTGCCGGACGGCCTGCAGATTGCGCCGTACTATGACCGTTCGCGCCTTGTCGACGCCGCCATGGCCACCGTCACGCGCGTGCTGCTCGAAGGCGTTGTACTCGTCATCATTATCCTTGCTCTGTACCTCGGCGACCTCCGCAGCAGCCTCATCGTCATCGCGACGCTCATCCTCACGCCGGCGTTGACCTTCGTCGTCATGAACCAGGTGGGCCTATCCGCCAACCTGATGTCGCTCGGCGGCCTGGCCATCGCCATCGGCCTGATGGTGGACGGTTCCGTGGTTGTGGTCGAAAACGTCTTCGCGCGCCTCGCCGCTCTGCCGCACGAAAACCGCATGAAGGTGGTGTTCGACGCCGTGCAGGAAGTCGGCACGCCGGTGATCTTCGGCATCTGCATCATCATCCTGGTCTTCCTGCCGTTGATGACCTTGCAGGGCATGGAAGGCAAGATGTTCGCGCCGCTCGCCTACACGATCGCGATCGCGCTCGGCATCTCGCTCATCCTGAGTTTGACGCTATCGCCCGTGCTGTCGTTCTACCTGCTCAAGCCCGCTCACGGCGACCACGACACGTTCCTCGTACGCTGGCTCAAGAAGCCGTACCTGTGGATGCTCCGCCTCGCCATCGGCCGCCCGGTGGTGACGATCCTCGCCGCCGTCGTGCTGCTGGTCGCATCGCTTTCGTTATTCCCATACCTCGGCACGTCCTTCATCCCGGAACTCAAGGAAGGCACCATCTCGCCGAACATGGACCGCGCGCCGAACATCGCGCTCGACGAGTCGATCAAGATGGAACGCGAAGCCATCCGCATGCTCGCCCCGCTCAAGGACGTCGAAAACATCGTGTCGCGCCTCGGCCGCGGCGAATCGCCCGTCGATCCCGCCGGCTACAACGAAAGCGACATGATGATCCAGTTGAAGCCTGTCGAGCAGCGCACGCAAACCCAGGACGAGACGGCGGAAGAGGTTCGCAAAATCGTTTCGTCGCTGCCCGGCGTCAACGTCGTCATGGCGCAACCCATTTCCGACCGTGTGGACGAAATGGTGACCGGCGTCCGCGCAGACGTCGCCGTCAAAATCTTCGGCGAGGATCTGCCGACGCTGTTGAACCGCGCCCAAGCCGTCGCCAAAGTCGCCGGCAACGTTCGCGGCACCGCCGATATCAAGATCGACCGCATCACCGGCCAGCAGAACCTCGACATCGAAATCGATCGCACGGCCATCGCCCGCTACGGCCTCAACACGTCGGACGTCCAGGACGTGATTGAAGCGGCCGTCGGCGGCAAATCCGCCACCGAAATCTACGAAGGCGAACGCCGCTTCCAGGCCGTCGTCCGTTACCCCGAACAACTCCGCAACAGCCTCACCGACATCCAGAACATCCTGATTCCCAGCCCCGAAGGCGAACGCGTCCCGCTCGGCAGTCTTGCGAAGATCGACCTAAAAGTCGGCATCTCGCAGATCAAGCGCGAAATGGCCAAGCGCCGCGTCGTCATCGGCATCAACGTCAAGGACCGCGACCTCGGAGGCTTCGTCGACGAGTTGCAGAAGAAGGTGCAGGCCGAGGTAAAACTCCCCGCCGGTTATTACTACGAATGGGGAGGCCAGTTCGACAACATGCAGCGGGCTCGCAAGCACCTCACCATCATTGTCCCCATCACCATCGGCGCGATTTTCTTCCTGCTCTTCCTGCTGTTCCAGAGTGTGCGCTTCGCGTCTTTGATTATCCTGGTGTTACCGTTCGCCTCCATCGGCGGAATTGTTGCGCTATTCCTGTCCGGCGAATACCTGTCCGTACCAGCCTCGGTCGGCTTCATCGCCCTGTGGGGCATCGCCGTACTGAACGGTGTTGTCTTAGTTTCCTATGTTAGGAGTCTGCGCCAATCCGGTTCCTCCCGGCTGGACGCAATCTTTGAAGGCTCCCGCGCCCGTTTTCGCCCCGTCATGATGACCGCAACGGTCGCCGCACTGGGCCTCGTGCCGTTCCTGTTCGCCAAGGGGCCGGGAGCGGAAGTCCAACGCCCTCTAGCAATTGTGGTCATCGGCGGACTCATCTCGTCCACTCTTTTGACCCTGCTGGTGGTACCCGCTCTGTACCGGTTCTTCGACGACATGCCGCCGGAAGCCCGAATTATGGAGCAAGAGTTTTAGGATTACTCGGCACATCGGAGGCCGAGTTGTCGCATACTGGGTAACGGGGATACCACACTGGTAATACTACTTTTGGGGTATGCCCCCGAAGGGTGCCCGCTGCCCGGGGTCGTGGGCTTGCGGCAGCTTACTGACTCTACGGGTGGCCGGCGCCTTTCGGACGGAGACGGATTAACGAAGTTTTTGTTCTTTGAGATAGGCGATCAATCCAGCCGGATCGTCGGTGATAATTCCATCCACTCCCGCCGCAATCAATTGTTCCCATTCGTTGCGCGTATTCGCCGTCCAAGCCAGCACGCGAATCCTGGCTTCGTGTGCCTGTTTCACCTTTTCCGGCGTCACGACCGACAATTGCATACTCACCGAGCCGGTGTTGCCGGCCTCCTTGGCGACCGTCACAAAGTCTTTGGTCTTATCGGCCCCACCACCGGGATACAGTGCCGAAAGCGCGAGCTTCGGATTCAGCTTCCCCACCTCGATCAGCGGCGCAAAGTCGAACGACTGCACCAGTACGCGTTTTTCCGCCTTGTGCTTCCGGATCGCGTCGACAATCATCTTCGCGTAAACGTTTGGCGCAGGCTGCAGTTCCGGACGTTTCGGATTGCTCTTGATCTCCAGGTTGATCGAAACTTTGGGGTACTTCTTCAGCAGCCCGAACACCTCGTCGAGCGTGGGTACCGGCGTATGCGGGATCGCCTTTTGCTTAGGCCAATCCGGGTTTGCGACGCCGCAATCCCACTTGCGAAGCTCGGCGAAGGTCATGTTGCGAATGGTCCGCTCGGCATCGGGTGACGGCCCTTTGCAATGCTTCAGGTTCATCGC
>JAFDVT010000017.1 GCA_018268875.1 Acidobacteriota bacterium | reverse complement strand
GAATACGGCCGAACCTCGTAGCCTTGGGCCAGCCACCACGGGCAATCCCACGCGGGCTTTAGAAACACCACGCCGCCGTCCTTTACGACGCGACGGATTTCCGCCAGCGCCTGTTCGGGCTTGGGTACATGTTCCAGCACCCAGACGGACCACGCGCCATCGAACGAATTATCGGGAAACGGCATCTCCGTGGCCGACGCTTCGACGAACTTCTTGTGGAAGTACCGCCGCGCGGAAGGCGAAATGTCGAGGCCCACGTAGTTGGGAACCACGTCCTGCAAGTAACCCGTTCCCGCGCCGATGTCGAGCACGCGCCGGGCAGGATCGGTAAGCCCGTAGGTCTGCGCGAAGCTCGTGACTTTGGGCACGATCCGTTCGTTCTCGATCGCCTGGCGGGCGATGCGCACGTATTTCGAATCCTCGGCCGGAGGTTCGGGTTCGGCGAACGACTTGCGAGGCTTGGACGCGGCGTAAATGTCGCCGTAGAAACTGCCGTGGTACTTCCGGTCCTTGTTACGCCCTTCCTCGTCCACCTGGTAAGGGTAGTGGATCGCGGTAAGTACTGCCACCACAGCCACATAAGCTGCGAAGACTTTGAGCGCCGTGCCGCCGAGACTCAAAAAGATCTGGCTGAGGCTTTGTTGTGCCTTTCGCTTGCCCGGCCGCGCCGCGAGAACCGCTTCCATTCCCGTGCTATCGGCGGTTTGCGGCAGCGCCTTTAAAAGGAGGATAATTGAGCGAATCCCTCTAATGGCAAAAATTAAGGTAAAGAATCCCGTCGTCGAAATGGACGGCGACGAGATGACACGTATCATCTGGCAGTGGATCCGCGAACGCCTGATCCTGCCGTACCTGGACATCGACCTGAAGTATTACGACCTCGGCGTCCAGAAGCGCGACGAGACCAACGATCAGATCACGATCGATTCGGCCAACGCCACCAAGCAGTATGGTGTCGCCGTCAAGTGCGCCACCATCACTCCTGACGAAGCGCGCGTGAAGGAGTTCGGCCTCAAGCAGATGTGGCGCAGCCCCAACGGCACCATTCGCAACATCCTGGATGGCACTATCTTCCGCGAACCCATCATCTGCAAGAACGTTCCGCGTATCGTCCCGCACTGGGATCAGCCTGTTGTCGTCGCCCGCCACGGTTTTGGCGATCAGTACCGCGCGCAGGACTTCACCTTCCCCGGCAAAGGTTCGCTGAAGATCACCTTTACGCCCGAAGACGGCGGCGCGCCGATCGAGCGCGAAATCATCAAGACCAACGGCGCCGGCATCGCCATGGGCATGTTCAACCTGGACAGCTCGATCGCCGGTTTTGCGCGCGCCTGCTTCAACTACGCGCTCAACCGCAACTACCCGGTGTACCTGTCGACCAAGAACACGATTCTGAAGGCCTATGACGGCCGCTTCAAGAACCTGTTCCAGGAAATCTTCGACGCCGAATTCAAGTCCGCCTTCGAAGGCAAGGGCCTTACGTACGAACATCGCCTGATCGACGACATGGTGGCCTCCAACCTGAAGTGGAACGGCGGTTATCTGTGGGCTTGCAAGAATTATGACGGCGACGTGCAGTCCGACACCGTGGCCCAGGGTTACGGCTCGCTCGGCCTGATGACGTCCGTTCTGATGTCGCCGGACGGCAACACCATCGAAGCGGAAGCCGCGCACGGCACCGTCACGCGCCACTACCGTATGCACCAGCAGGGCAAGCCGACCTCGACGAACCCTATCGCGTCGATCTATGCCTGGACTCGCGGCCTGCAGTACCGCGGCAAGATGGACAATACGCCGGACGTCGTGGACTTCGCCAACGCGCTCGAAAAGGTGTGCGTGGATGTGGTCGAATCCGGCCGCATGACGAAGGATCTGGCGATTCTGATTCGCGCCGACCATCCGTACCTCAGCACCGAGGACTTCATGGATGCGGTGGACCAGCAGTTGAAGAAGACTCTCGCCGCGTAGTAGTTCGCAAGGCGAAACCAGCAAAGCCCCGCGGCCGCGTGCCCCGGGGCTTTTTCATTCTTGAATCATTTGATTGATATCGAAATGTTCGGCCAAAATCGCTAAAATAGGAACCATGCCCATCGCCAAGGCGTATTCAGCGACATCCCCTACTTCCGGACTTCACGCGGCCACGATCGAACGCCGCGAACCCAATGCCAACGACGTTGAAATTGAAATTTTGTATTGCGGCATCTGCCATTCGGACCTCCACCAGGCTCGTGACGAATGGAAGGATTTTATGCCCACCACCTACCCTTGCGTGCCGGGTCATGAAATCGTCGGCCGCGTCACCCGCGTCGGCACGGCTGTTTCACGCCTGAAGGTTGGCGACATTGCCGCGGTCGGCTGCATGGTCGGTTCGTGCGGCGATTGCGATGCCTGCAAAGCGGAAGACGAAGTGTACTGCTCCAAAGGCGCCACCTTCACCTACAACAGCCCGGAGAGCGATCCCGGCCCGGTCACGCTCGGAGGCTATTCGCAGTCGATCGTGGTGCAGGAACGGTTCGCGTTCCAGGTGCCGGAAGGGCTGGATCCGGCGGGCGCCGCGCCGTTGCTGTGCGCGGGGATCACCACGTATTCGCCGATGCGCCATTGGGGCGTGAAGAAGGGCCAGAAGGTGGGCGTCGTCGGACTTGGCGGCCTGGGCCATATGGGCGTAAAGTTCGCGGTCGCGCTAGGCGCGGAAGTGGTGCTGTTTACCACCTCGCCCAACAAGATCGAGGATGCCAAGCGCCTGGGCGCGTCCCACGTCGTGGTGACGAAGGATCCGGACCAGATGAAGCCGCACGCCTGGTCGTTCGACTTCATTCTCGACACCGTTTCCGCCGAGCACGACATCAATCCGTACCTCGGGTTGTTGAAGCGCAACGGAACGCTGGTGTTGGTGGGCGTGCCGGAAAAGCCGCTGCCGGTGTCGTCGTTCCAACTGATCCTGGGACGCAAACAGATTGCCGGTTCGTTGATCGGCGGAACGGCCGAGACGCAGGAAATGCTTGATTTCTGCGGTAGGCACGGGATCACGTCGGACATCGAACTCATCCCGATCCAGAAGATCAACGAGGCGTTTGACCGCCTCTCCAAGAGCGACGTGAAGTACCGGTTCGTGATCGACATGGCTTCGCTCAACCAGGACTAGCCAGGCATCGCCAAGGTCCGCCCCGACACCCGCTGGGCGGACCTTTGACTCTGTCATGTTCAATTGATAAAATTTCCCCCCAGCAGTTCAAGAACACGATCGCCACGTGCAAGTCTTGCGATTGGGGGTTAGCATGCAACGTACATTGTCAAGGCTAAGTGCCGCCTTGATATTTTTGCTCAGCTCCGTTGTGCTTTACGCGCAGCGCGACCTGGCTACATTGGTCGGGACAGTGACCGATCCTTCGGGCGGCGTTGTTGCGGGTGCAACCGTAACCGTCACCGAAGTCGCCACTGGACAAGTCTATACACTCACCACCGGCAATACAGGGGACTTCGTTCGTCCCGCGCTTAAGCCTGGTACCTACTCCGTTGTCGTCCGGGCTCCCGGATTCAAAACGGCCGAACAAAAAGACATCCTTCTGCGTGCCGGCGAACGAACCGGTGTCGACATGGCGCTGGTCGTCGGCGATGTCGGACAAACCGTCGAAGTCGCCTCCCAAGCCCCGCTGCTGCAAACCGAAAACACCAGCGTCGGCGCCAATGTCAACGAAAAGACGCTCACCGACGTACCCCTCGGTGGACAGCGTAACTTCGCTTATCTCGCCCGCTTGTCCCCCGGCGTTCTGCCTGCCGAACCCGGCGCGCGCGATAGCGCCAATGGCGGATTTTCCGCTGGCGGCGTTCGCGGCAACGGCCAGAACAACTTCCTTCTGAACGGCGTCGACAACAACGTCAACACCATCGACTTCCTCAACCAGACCGCCTATGCCGTCGGTCCTTCGGTTGAAGCGATTGGCGAAATGACGATCCTCACCAACGGTTACAACGCCGAATATGGCCGCGCGGCCGGCGCCGTGGTGAACGTCAACCTGAAGTCGGGCACCAACCAGGTGCACGGCAGCGTCTTCGAAATCCTGCAAAACCGCGCGCTCAACGCCAATAGCTGGACCAACAACCGTTCGGCTCGTGCCAAGGGTCCGTTCGCGCAGAACCAGTTCGGCGCGACCATGGGCGCTCCCATCATCAAGAACCGCCTGTTTATCTTTGGCGATTACCAGGGCACGCGCATCGCCTCTTCGGGCGGCATCCAGGGCCTCGGCTTTTCCAATAGCACCGCCACCGTGCCGACCGGCGCGATGAAGCGCGGCGACTTCAGCAGCCTGCTTGGCGCCAGCGCGACCGGCACCGACATCAACGGAAACCCCATCAGCTTTGTGAAGGGCATGATCTTCGATCCGCTCTCCACGGTCGGACCCGCCACCGCGCCGATTTCGCGCCAGGCGTTTGCCGGCAACCTGATCCCGGCCAGCCGCATGGATCCGGCGTTTGCCAAGATCCTGCAACTGTTCCCGGATCCGAATCAGGCGATTATCACCGGCAGCCAACCTTCCGCTGACTTCTTCTACAACACGCCTGGCAAGCAGAAGACCGACCAGGGCGACGCCCGCGTCGACTTCCGCCTCAGCGACAAGGATCAGCTCTTTGGTTCGCTCAGCTGGGGCAACACCAACAAGACCAGCACGCCGCCGTTC
>JAFDVT010000179.1 GCA_018268875.1 Acidobacteriota bacterium | reverse complement strand
GGGCGCGAAAGACGACACGCCTGTCGAAACCACAACCGGTCCCACGGTTTACCTGCAGCCGCCCGTCGTAACGGGCCTCGCGTTTTCGCCCGACGGCAAGTATCTGGCGGTGTCCGGCAATCGCGAAATCCTGGTGCACAACGCCGACGGATCGGGCCTCGCGCAACGTCTTCCAGGCAAGGCGGAGCGCATTCTGTCAGTTGCCTTCAGCAGCGACGGAAAGCTCCTGGTAGCGGGCGGAGGCACACCCGCGCGAGCCGGTGAGGTTCAGATTTGGGACACAGCGACGTGGAAGCAACTGCGCGCGGTGCCCGTTACCGAAGACACCGTGTTCGGGACTTCGATCTCGCCCGATGGCGACAAAGTGGCCGCCGGCGGCGCGGACAACACCGTTCGCATGATTGAAACCGCCACCGGCAAGGAGCTCTTCCGCATCGGCAATCACGAAAATTGGGTGCTGGGAACGGTGTTCGGTGTGGATTCGAAGCGAATCATCTCCGTAGGCAGGGATCGCGCCGCCAAGCTCACCGATGCTTCGACAGGCGCGTTTCTCGAGAACGTCAACCTGCTTCGCAGCGAGTTGTCGGCTATTGCGAGACATCCGTCGAAAGACATCATCGTGATCGGTGGCGATGAACGGTACGCCTACATTTATCAGGTCGACCGCGGCCGCAACATCCGCATCGCGGACGATGCCAATCAGATTCGAAAGCTCGATCGGGAAAAGGGCGCCATCTTCGCGCTGGCGTGGTCGCCGGATGGAAAGTCGATCGCGGTAGCCGGTGGCGGACCCGAAATCAGCATCTACGACGCGGAAACCGGCAAGCGTACCGCGGTGTGCACGGGGCATGCGGCGGGCATTTATGCGGTGGCATTTTCGCCGGATTCCAAGCGCATCGCGGCTGGCGGCTTTGATGGCCAGATTCGCATCTACGAAGCGGCGACCGGCGCGATGGCCAAGGCCTTTACCCCGGTTCCCTTAACGGTGGCGGTGTCCAAATGAAAGTTTTATTGGCAGTGTTGCTACCAGCGACGGCAGCCTTGCTGGCCGCGGCCGAACCCACAATTGTGGAACTCAAGCCTCGCGGCGCCGAACGCGGAAAACCATTCGTATTGACCGTAACCGGACGCAACCTCGGCGAAGGTTTCAAGGTCGTCAGCGGTCTGCCCGGGTCATTTACGCCAATGGCCGGAGGCGGCATGCGCGAACTGTCGTTCCTGGTGGAACCCAAGTCCGACGCGCCGCTCGGCGCCTATCCGGTCCGCCTGCAAGGCAAGGACGGTATTTCGAACGTTCTGTTGTTCACTTTGGGCGCGTTTCCGGAGACTTCGGAAGAAGAATCCGAACCCGGGCGCCCCATGAACTCCAACGATTCCATCGAAAGCGCGCAGCCCTTGCAATCCGGGCCTCTGGTTGTGAACGGCAAGTTGAACGGCCCCGAACGCGATGTCTTTCGAGTCGCCGGCAAACTCGGCGAACGCCGCGTGTTTGAGGTAGAAGCCCGCCGCAGTGGCTCCGCGATCGACCCGGTGATTCGCATTCTGGACGCCTCGGGAAACCTGCTCGCTCGCAGTGAAGACGCACCTGGCATCGGCCTCGACGCGCGGCTGGACTTTACTTTTCCCAAAGACGGCAACTACTACGTCGAAGTGCATGACGCTCGCTACAGCGCGCAGGAACAGAACTTTTATCGCCTCAAGATGGGCTCCTACGCCTACGCGGAAGACCTGTTCCCGCTTGGTGGCAAACGCGGCGGCAAGGTGGACGTGACGCTCAGCGGTCCGCGCCTCGCCAAGCCCATCGCGGTTGCCGCCGACACGTCCGCATCGACGGCCGGCCAGTTGCAATGGGTGAACGTTCCGGACTCTCCGGCATTGCCCCTTCCTTTCGCGGTCGGCGAGTATCCAGAGTTGTTGGAACCTGCCGCTGGCACTGCAGTACCGGTTCCTTCGGTGGTCAACGGCCGCTTGTCCAAAGCTGGCGAGGTGGATACGTATCGCCTCGCGGTAAAGCCCGGCGCGGCAATGATGCTGGAAATGCAGGCGCGCGAACTCGGCACGTCGAAAATCATCGGGTTGATCACGGTCAAGAACGCGCAGGGCAAGGAACTCGCACGTGCGGGCGACGAACCCGTGATCGAAGGTCTGTTCGGCGCGCAGTCGCTCACCGCGCGCGATCCCTTTGTCCGCTTTCGTGTTCCCGAAGGTGTCGATGCGGTAACGGTCACCGTGGAAGACCTCGCGCGACGCGGTGGCCCAGGCTATGGCTATCGCTTGATCGCGCGCGAGCAGAACGAAGACTTCACGGCCGCCATCGGCAATCCTTACGTCAATATTCCAAGAGGCGGAACGGCGCGTGTCATCGTCACCGTGGATCGCCGCGGTGTCGACGGACCGATTCAGTTCACGATCCCGAACCTGCCTGCGGGTCTGACCGTTGCGGGAGGCTTGATTCCCGCGGAAGGCGATCGTTCATCGGGTGGCAGCAAGGTGTTTTCGCGACGTGGGGTCATTACGCTCACCGCCGATCCCACGCTGCGGTTCGATGGCGAACTGGAAGTGTGGGCCGCAGGCAAGACGTCCGATGGCGTGTTGTTGAAGCGGCGTGCCATCGGGCCTGGAACGCAAATCGCTGTCACAGGCGCGGTGAACCAAGGCGCGGTGGACCGCCAGCGTACGATACAAAATCAATGGCTTGGTATGCAGCTTCCGGCCTCCGCCGGTTCCGAACCACCCGCGACATTGATGGTGGAACAGTTGAGCAAGGTGCGCGAGGCCGAAGGCGATCGCTACCAGTTCCGTTGGAAATGGAATGTGCGTCCGGGAGCAAACGTCATCCGGCCCGATGCGATCGCCGTGGATATTGCGGGCATCAACGACGTTCGCATCATCGATGTGAAGCAGGACGACAAGGACCCGATGTCCGGCACCTTTGTCATCACGACGACCAAGGTCACGATGCCCTCGCCTTACGATCTGGTGGCCAGCGGACGAGTGATGTACCAGGGCACGGCGGAAGATGTTTACGCGAAAACGATTCGATTGGAAGTGACGGAGTTCAAAGCGAATGAGAATCCTACTGCTGGCGGCAACTAGCGCCGCCGCAATCGCCGCCACGGCAGCCGAAACGAACTTTCTGCGCGACGTCGCGCCGATCCTGAACAAGGCCGGTTGCACGTCAGGGCCTTGTCATGGCTCGGCCAAGGGCAAGAACGGGTTCAAGCTTTCGCTGCGCGGCTACGACCCGCAGTTCGACTACGAAGCCCTGCTGTATGATTTGTCCGGCCGCCGCTTCAATCGTGCCGATCCGGGGCAAAGCCTGATGCTGGCCAAACCGACGCAACAGGTCGCGCATCAGGGTGGCCTGCGTTTTGAGAAGGACTCGCGTTACGCCAAAACCATCTACAACTGGATCGCGCAAGGCGTGCCGTACGGCGACCCCGCGAAGGACGCTGTCGAGTCCTTGCAGGTGTCTCCCAAGGACATCCTGATGGACAAGCCCGGTCTTGCCGCAACGGTGAAGGTAACCGCAGTCTACAAGGACGGCACCACGCGCGATGTAACCGCCGATGCCAATGTCGAAAGCAATGTGCCTGATGTTGCCAAGGTTTCTGACGATGCCAAGGTCAGCGGCGAACGCATTGGCGAAGCGACGCTCCTGGTGCGCTATCAGGGCAAGTTCACCACGGTTCCCGTCACGGTTCTGAACCCCAAGCCTGGCTTCACGTGGAAGCAATGGCCGCAGAATAATTTTGTCGACGAATGGATCGACGCAAAGTTGAAGCGGCTGAAAATACAGCCCACGGGGCTTGCGGACGATGCGGCTTTCCTGCGTCGCGTCACGTTGGACCTTACCGGGCAAACTCTCGCGCCCGACGCGATTCGCGCGTTTTTGGCCGACGCGACGCCCACCCGGATCAAGCGGCAAAAGATGGTGGAGAAGCTTCTGGCAAGCCCCGCCTACGTCGACCACTGGACCGTCAAGTGGGGCGACCTGCTGCAGAACAACCGCAAATTCCTTGGCGAAAAAGGCGCTTTTGGATTTCGCGAATGGATTCGCGCCTCGCTTGCGGCTAACAAGCCGTGGGACAAAATGGTGCATGAGCTGATCGCCAGCCGAGGGTCGTCGTACGACAACCCGGCCGCGAACTTTTACCGCATCACCAAGGATGCTAAGCCGGCGATGGAAAAGACCACGCAGGTGTTCCTGGGCGTCCGCATGGTTTGCGCGCAGTGCCACGACCATCCGTTCGAACGCTGGACGCAGAATCAGTACTTCGAAATGGCTGCGTTCTTATCGCCGGTCGGGGTTCGAGCTGGTTACGAAGTTGGAGAGGACATCGTTTACGATCAGCGCGCCAACTATGAAATGAAGCATCCCAAGGACGGACGGGCGATGTCGCCCAAGTTCCTGGTGGCGGCCACCGGCGCGAACATCCCGATCCCGAGTGACGAACATCGCCGCGATGCCTATGCCGACTGGCTCACCGCCAAGTCCAACCCGTTCTTTGCGCGATCCACCGCCAACCGTGTGTGGAGCTACTTCTTCGGCCGCGGCATCATCGATCCTGTGGACGACATCCGCGCGTCGAACCCGCCGGTGAATCCGGAATTGCTTGACGCACTGACTCGCGACTTTACCGACCACAACTTCGATCTGCGGAACCTCATGCGTGTGATCGTCAATTCCCGGGCCTATCAATCGGGCATCGAGATCAATGAATGGAACGTGTTCGACAACGAGAACTTTTCGCATCAGTTCCCGCGGCGTTTGAGCGCCGAACAATTGATGGACGCGGTCGCGGCGGCCACTGGCACGCGCCCGGCTTTCCCGGACGTTCCGCCGGACACCACCGCGTCGCAAGTTCCGGATCCGCATGTGGGCAAGGAAGGCTTCCTGGACGTGTTCGGACGTCCTTCGCGCGAATCCCCTTGCGAATGCGAACGCCGCACGGACTTCTCGTTGCCGCAGGCGCTGAACCTCGTGAACGGGCGCACCATCTCCACCGCTGTTGCAGATCCGAAGGGACGCATCGCCAAGCTGATTCTAAGCGGTGTCGACGATAAGAAGGTCGTAGAAGACCTGTATCTTTCGGCCTTGGGCCGCGTACCTACGGCCACCGAAAGCGCGTCGGCCACGCAGTACATGACAGGCGCCGGAGGTCGCGCATCCCGTGCGCAGGATCTGCTGTGGGCGCTGCTCAATAGCAAAGCATTTTTGTACAACCATTAATGAAGGAGTGAGACGATCATGATTTCGATCCCTGGACGCAGAACGTATTTTTGTGAAGGTCCCACGCGGCGCGAACTGATGCGCGTCGGCTCGGTGGGCCTGATGGGCCTCAACCTTGCCCACTTCTTCTCGTGGCAAAAGGCGCAGGCCGCCACATCCAATCCGCTTGTTGGGCAGAAGGGTTTCGGCCAGGCCAAATCCGTCATCATGATCTTTCTGCAGGGCGGTCCGTCGCACATCGACATTTGGGACCCGAAGCCGGAAGCGCCGCTCAACATTCGCGGCGAATTCAAGCCCATCAAAACCAAAATCCCCGGTACCTACATCAGCGAAACGATGCCGATGATGGCCAACGCGCTCGACAAGGCGACGTTGATCCGGTCGATGAGCTACACCCCGGCGGGCTTGTTCAACCACACGGCGGCGATTTATCAGATGCTCACGGGTTACACGCCGGACAAGGTGTCGCCGTCAGGACAACTTGAACCTCCGTCGCCGGCGGACTTTCCGACGGCGGGCAGCCATATTTCCAAGATGCTGCCGCCCAAGGAACCCGTGCTCCCCTTCGTCGAACTGCCGCGGCCGCTGCAGGAATCGGGCATCATCGGCAAGGGTGGCGCGGCCGGTTTTCTGGGCAAAGCGTACGATCCGTATCGCCTCTATCAGGACCCCACAAAGCCTATCTCCGTCGATGACCTCACGTTGCGCGACGAGGTTCCCGCCGACCGCCTGAAGGAACGTTTCGCGTTGTTGAAGGGCATCAACGGTTCGATGCCGGACCTCGAAAAAGCCCTGAATAAACAGGCTGTCGACGAATATTACGCCAAGGCGTACGACCTTGTTCTGTCCGGCAAAGCTCGCGATGCGTTTGAACTCGGCAAGGAACCGGCTAATGTTCGTGAACGCTATGGGATGACCACGTTCGGCCAGGGCCTTCTGTTGTCGCGCCGCCTGATTGAGGCCGGCACACGCTTCGTGCAGATGAACTGGCCCTCGGTCGCGAACGGCGACGCCGAAACCGATTCGTGGGACACGCACGCCTCTAACTTCCGCCCGCTAAAAAACCTGCACTGCCCCAAGCTCGATCGCGCGTTGAGCGCCCTGCTCGAAGACATGCACGATCGTGGATTGTTGAAGGAAACGCTGGTCGTCGCCGTGGGCGAGTTCGGCCGCAGTCCGCGTATTGGCGTCTCGACCTCCGGCAACACCAACGCTCCCGACGGGCGCGACCATTGGCCCTATTGCTACAGTTCGATCGTCGCGGGCGCTGGTGTTTCGGCTGGCCGCCAGTACGGCGAAAGCGACGCGACGGCTTCTTCCCCGAAGGACAAGGCCGTCCATCCGACGGACCTCCTGGCGACGATTTACTACGCCCTTGGCATCAATCCCACGATGGAAGTGTTCAACCACCTGAACCAGCCACGCGAACTCGTGAAGGGCAAAATTCTGCAGGATCTTTGGGCGTAATTAAAGCACCACGCGGCCGTCGCCTTCGCGCCGCGTGATGCGTTCGCGATCCAGGAGTTCAAGCAACGGAATGGCGTATTTGCGCGACACGCCTGTCCAATCCTTGAACTCCGGCACGCTGAATTTCTGCCCTTTTCGCGACGCAAGCCGCGCCGCC
>JAFDVT010000178.1 GCA_018268875.1 Acidobacteriota bacterium | reverse complement strand
TTACTGTGGAGCGACATCCCAGGCAACACCCAGCTACGTTGGATCGAGGACGACAACCGCGTCACCACGTTCCGCAACCCCGCCGGCTACAGCAACGGCAACACGTTCGACTACGAAGGCCGGCAAATTTCCTGCGAACACGGGGGCCGGCGCGTGGTGCGGTATGAGATCAACGGCACGGTCACTGTGCTCGCCGACAAGTTCGAAGGCAAGCGCCTCAATTCGCCGAACGACGTCGTGGTGCATCCCGACGGAGGCATCTGGTTCACCGATCCGCCCTACGGCATCAACGGCAACTACGAAGGCTACCAGGCGCCCAAGGAAGTGAAGGAAGCCGTATATCGCATCGATCCCAAGACCCTGCAGATCGCCAAGGTCACGGACGACGTTGTGGCGCCCAACGGCCTCTGTTTTTCGCCGGATTACAAGCGTTTGTACGTTGCCGACACAGGTTCACGCGACACCAAAGTGTGGGATGTCGCGGATAACAAACTCACGGGCGGCAGGCTCTTTATCAAGCTCGATGTCCCGGGCACGGGCGCAGGTTCGGCGTTTGACGGCATTCGTTGCGACGTCGACGGCAATGTGTGGGGCGGCGCCAGACCCGGCGTGCAGATCATCGCACCCACCGGCGAACGCATCGGCATGATCCGCCTGCCGGAAAATTGCGCCAACGTCTGCTTCGGAGGTCCACGCCGCAACCGCTTGTTCATGACCGCGAGCCAATCTCTCTATGCGATCCACGTCCAGACGATGGGCGCGCACATCTGTTAAAGCAGCAGATGCTAAAGCGGCAGGTACGCCCGCGCATAGTCGATCGAACGCTGGTTGCATTCGTCCTCAAGCGCCAGCACACCTTCCGGGCTCAACCCCGACGTGCGAGGCAGCGGGCGCTTCGGCGGACTCTTCCGCACCCACTCGATCAACATCGCCAGATCGCGCGGCGACACCGGACTCTTGTCGTCGTACACCTTCCAATATTGCTCCGTAAATACGGGCACTTTGAGAGGATCGCGAGTCAGCATCTCGAGTTGGAACAGCATCGCGGGGTTCTTCTTTTGGAACCTCGCGACGATGCCCGCGAGGTCGAGGTATCCATCGCCGAATGGAACCTCGGACAGCAGGATGCCCTGGTCGTAGAAGTCCACGCCGATGTCTTTGAAGCTGACAAAGAGGGTGTACGGCGCCAGCGTGTCGATGGTCTGCTGCGGGGTTTCGACGAGCGACACGTTGTTCACCAGATCCAGGCAAACGCCGATGTATTCGCTGCCCGCGGACTTGACCCAATCGGCCAGTTCGCCGGAACGCCACGCTTTGTGATTCTCGATCGCGAGCGGCATTTTGTACTTCCGCAGAATCGGTTCCGCCATCTGCACGCCCTTCTTACAGGCGTCGAAAAACGTGTGGTATTCGGCGGCATTCTTGAACTGTTCGTAGCGCCGCCCGGAAAACGAATCGTGTACGCAAACCACGCGGCCGTCCATCTCGGAGGCGGCCTTCACGGCGGCCTCGTACTTACCCAGATCGGCCTCGGTGCGAGGCGTCCGCAGACCCACGGTAAGCCGCATGTCGTAGCGGTTCACCTGCTGCCGGATCTTCGCCACGCCCGCGGGGTTCAGGTCGTTCGGCAGACTCGTATGCGCCGCGCCAAGCCCCTTGCCGTGGCAGTATTCGATGATGTCCCAGGCTTTGCCTTCCGCCTGAATCCGAGCGCGCAAGCCGGGTCCCGCGGAACCCATGTTCTTCAGTACCTTCGTAGACGGAGAGGCAGCGGCGGCAACGGCGGTGGCAGCAGCCGTCGTGGTCGCGGCGGTGAGAAAAGCTCGGCGATTCATCGCATAGAGCCTATCACCTTCCCGGCGCGGCATGCTGCAATGCTTTTATCTATGCGAACTCGTGGCGCGAAATCCCGTCGCGCGCCCGGTGATACGGGCGTGGATGAGGACCGCGGGCGAGTCTACGCGCGAAATCAGTTATGGGATCTTCAGCTCGATCCTGAAGAAGGATCCCGCTGCGATCAGCGAGAAAGCATTCCGGCAGCAATCCAAGCAGAAGAAGGACAACAAACACAATGAACAGACCCATTCACTTCGAAATCCCCGCGGAGAATCCGCAGGCGATCATGAACTTTTTTGAGGCCGTCTTCGGATGGAAGTTTCACAAATGGGACGGTCCCATGCCCTACTGGACCGTCACGACAGGCCCCAACGATGCGCCCGGCATCAACGGCGGCATCATGCCTCGACGGCATCCCGAGCAGCCCATGGTGAACACGGTGGATGTCGAAAACCTCGACGCGACGCTTGCCACGATCGAGGCCAATGGCGGCACCGTGGTGGTACCCAAGATGCCCGTTCCCAAAGTCGGCTGGCTCGCCTACTTTAAAGACCCCGAGGGCAATATCCACGGGGCCATGCAAGCCGATCCGGACGCGAAGTAAGGCCTACAAATCGCCCTTGCGCATCACCCTGGCATCCAGGTCGATGCGCTTGGGCGGCGTCTTGCCGGCGATGGCGTCCACCACCGTGCGAACCGCCTCGTAACCCATCTTGGCCGGGTCCTGGACGACCATCGCGTCGATCACGCCGGCCTTCATGTCTTCAATCATCGACTCACTGGAATCGAACGCCACAAACTTCACCTTGCCCACCAGGTGGCGTCCTTTCAAAGCCTGCGAGATGCCCACCGAACTGGGTTCCGACGACGCGAAAAAGCCCGCGAGGTCGGGATGCGCGGTCAGGATGTTTTCGGCCGCTCCCATTGCCTTCGCGCGATCGGACATGCCGAATTGCGACGCGACAATCTTGATGCCCGGGAACTCCGCCGCGATCGCGTCGGTGAACCCTTTTTCGCGATCGACCGTAGACACGCTACCCGGGATGTTCATCATCACCGCGATCTTGCCCTTGCCGCCCAACAGCTTTCCGAGTTCCCGCGCGCCAAGCTTGCCGGCCTCGTAATTGTTGGTCGCGACAAAGCTGACGTACTTGTCCGAATCGACACCGGAATCGAACACGGTCACCGGAATGCCCGCCTGCTGCGCGCGATCCAGAGCCTGGTTCAACACGCGGCGCTCGGTGGCGGCCACCGCGATGCCGTCGACATGGCGGTTGATCATCGCGTCCATGATTTCCAGTTGCCGCCCGTGGTCGGTTTCCTGCGGCGGTCCGCTCCACAGGATCTCGACGTTGAACTCCACGCCGGCCTTTTTCGCGCCGTTCTGCACCGAAACCCAGAACTGGTGCGACGTCCCTTTGGGAATCACCGCGATCGTTTTCTTGCTGTCCTTCTGGCATGCCGTGGACAACAGCGCCAGCGCCAATACAGCGACGCCGAGACGGCTATTGCGCACACCAGCCTCCGTCGATCAATATGTCGGTGCCGGTGATGAAGCCCGCGTCTTCCGAACACAAAAACAGCGCGAGTTTGCCGATCTCTTCGACGCGCCCCCAGCGGCCCAGCGCGATCTTCGACAGGAACACCGCGTTCACTTCCGGGTTGTTCATCAACGGCGTGTTCATCTCGGTGCCGAACGGTCCGGGACTGATGCCGACCACCGTAATCTGTTCGGGCGCGAGTTCGAGCGCCAGAGCGCGGGTAAAGCCCAGGAGCGCCGATTTGCTGGTGGAATACACCGTGCGGCCCGCCAGCGACACGTGCGCCATGATCGAGGTCATGTTGATGATGCGGCCGTACCCTTGGCCCTTCATCATCGGCACGAACGACCGGGACATCAGGAACACGCTGGTGACGTTGGTGTCCATCACGCTGTTCCATTCCTCCAGCGTGAACTCGTGCACCTGTTTGCGCAGGTTCATGCCGGCGTTGTTGATCAGGATGTTCACCGTGCCGAACTCGGCGGCGATCTCCTTTTCGATCCGTAAAACGTCGGCCTCCTTGGCCACGTCGGCCAGGAAAACCTTGGCGACGGAACCAGCGGCTTCTACCGCCGCCTTAGTCTCATCGAGCTTTGCGGCATCGCGGGCAACCAGCGCGAGTTTCGCGCCGCCTTCCGCCAGGGCGACAGCCATGGCCTTGCCGAGTCCACGGCTCGCGCCGGTAATGACTGCTACCTTACCTTCAAGGGGACGGGGATTCATCAGCGCTCATTTTATCCCAAGCGGGGCGGTTGTGAGCCAGTTTTCCCCGCCAATGCGCATAACAGACTAGGGACCAAATTCAATGTTCAAGAAGATTTTGATGACCACAGCGGCCGCGGGCGGGCTGCTCCTGGCCGATGTGCAGGTGGAGCAGACCACTCGCATCACGGGCGGATCCATCGCCAATCTGCCGTTTGTCGGCGGCAAGATGAAAGAGCCGCACACGTCCACCAGCCTGCTCAAGGGCAATCGCATGGCGCTGGTTTCGAAAGATGCCGCAACCATCTACGACCTCGACAAGGAAACCGTCACCACCGTGAATAACGCGAAGCGCGAGTATTCGGTGATGACCTTTGCCGAGATGCGCGAGGCGATGGACAAGGCCATGGAAAAGATGCAGCAGGCCATGCAGCAGAACAAAAATCAGGCCGACATGAAGTGGAGCGTGAAGGTGGAAGGTCCCGGCGAACGCAAGGAAGTGAACGGGTTCGACACGGCGAAGTACGTCGTCACGCTCGACGGCGAAGCCACCGACGCCAAAACCGGCAAGCGGGGCGGAACCCGCATGACGATGGATTGCTGGATGGCAAAGTCCGTCCCCGGGTTGTCCGAATACAACGCGTTCCAGAAGCGCATGGCGGAAAAGCTGGGCTACGGCCGCGCCAGCGGCATGAACCCGATGGTGCAGGCGCAGATGGGCAAGGGCTGGTATGAAGCGGCCGCGCAGTTTTCGAAGATGGAAGGCTACAACGTGCAAACCGTCACCCGCATGTCCTCCACGGTGGACGGCCAGGTGGTGATGGTGCCGGAAGGCCAGCAGAACGGGCCGCAGGTGAACGGCGGCGATGTCGCCAAGGACGCGGCTGCATCGGCGGCACAGAGCGCGGCTTCGCGCAGCATGGGCCGTCTGGGCGGTCTTGGCGCGGCGGGCATCGGTGGCCTGGGCGGCTTCGGCCGCAAAAAGAAGAAGGAAGAGGAACAGCCGCAACAGTCCGCATCTTCGGCTCCGAGCGGAACCATGGTTCCCGCCGCGATGATGGAAATGCTGATGGACGTCAACGCGATTTCGTCGGCGTCGGTGGACGGTTCCAAGTTCGAAGTTCCCGCCGGCTACAAGCAGGTGGAATCCGATCTGAAGAAGATGGCTCGCTAACCGGCGA
>JAFDVT010000177.1 GCA_018268875.1 Acidobacteriota bacterium | reverse complement strand
TAAACGGAATAAAGTCACAAGAGTTCGGCAATCGGCGAATCCGGATCGAAAGGACTTCGTAGCCGTCCAGGTGGCTCGGCTTCAGGTGGAGCGATATTCCCCGTTGTGTTCCAGAAGCCGGAGTATCTGGCTGCTCGCTCCATCACCGAACGATAGGCATCGATGCTGCCAAGCCGGATCGCAGCGATGTTGAGCATCGCCAAGATGTCCGCGTACGTCTTTACGTCAACTTGAATGGTGCCAATGCCAATAATCTCGCGGCCCCGAATGTGATCGATTTCCTGTTGCGCTTCTGCCGATATGCGAGACCTCGTGGTAACTAGCAGGCCGTGGGGCACTCCCCGTGCGATTAGGGTGCCCGCCAGTTCCCGAACCACTTTGATGCTCTCGGCGTTCTTTTTGGACTCATGCCATTTGATCTGGATGATCGTCTTGAATTTGTCTCCGGCTATTACGTACCCATCGACACCCCCATCCTTGACGCCGCCGACCGCTCGAACCTCGCAACTCAGAAACTCTGCCAAGGCTTTGCAGATGACCTTCTCTGCCGTAAATGGTGACAGCGTCAACAGATGATCTGGTGTTTCATTGAGATGGCGTATCAAGTCATCCGGTGAAAGGGCCTTATCGTTTAGAGGTAGCACCTCCACCTGAGCCACAACTCCCCTTGAACGATGAGCTGCCAACTCATGCCGAAATCCGTCGCCACCGAAATAGCCGCAGGTTTGACAGAGCACGAGTCGATTGAATGTATCCTCTAACGGGACACTCACCATTCGCGTCTGACAGAACCGACACACCTGATCACCCACAAGACGGTAGACTTCATCCGCAGCGATGAAGTCATAGTCCTTTCGCCGTGTCTCTCGAGAGTCGGCGGGCGGCAAGCCACAAGGCTGGTAGGTTGATCGCCAACTCTTAAAAACCGCGACCTGGGGAACCATGAATTGAGCGTATCGCGTCCTTCACTGTCCCCAAATCGGTAGTCCGACTGTCCCCAAATCGGTAGTCCCCAAATCGGTAAAAAGTGAGGGGTTGGCAAGAATATCGGGAGAGAAAAGAAGTTCTACTCGTTCCGGCGGTTGGTGGCCGAG
Source organism: Acidobacteriota bacterium (assembly GCA_018268875.1). GTDB lineage: Bacteria > Acidobacteriota > Terriglobia > Bryobacterales > Bryobacteraceae > F-183. The sequence continues at coordinate 3,284 of JAFDVT010000177.1, read as the reverse complement.
GCGGGTGCAAAAATCAGAGAACTCGCGGTCTATCTCGGCAACGTGCGATCTCGGCGCATTGGCTATCACCAATGTCATGGCTTTCCTCAACTGCCACACTTGAAGGTGCTCCTGGCAGATATCAACTAAATCGCCCCGACCAGAACTGGTATCTCGTTTCAAGATGTATTGCGGCAGCCACGGCTCGCCCAATCCGCGAAGGGTTTCCAAGGCTCTATACGACGGCAGATAGTGGGTATCCATCCACGGAGTTACGTGACGCACAGCCCACTCTGACGCTCTATTCTGACGATAGAACGAAAGAAAACGCCACAGATCCGTAAACTGAAACCTCCTGAGTAATGCGTTATGCCACTGCCATCCGTAGAACCAATGCTTAAACGCCAGCGGAATATTCTTCTCCAGCAGGAACCACTGTGCAAGTTTGTACTGGCGCAATACCTCCTCTTCACTGTCCCAGCGTTCTTCTTCATTCCAGGCGTGTTGCGATAGTTCCTTGACCAAAATCGGGCGAATGACTTGTACCGCATCAAGGTCGATGCCCATGTCCCCAAAAAAGGAATCAAAGGTGGCACTCGCGATGACGGCAAGGCGTCTATCCCAATCCCCGCCTGGAACAGATCCAAGAATCCTTCGAAGCTCACTTGTAGTTACCATACTGGGACGACGACACTGGAGACACTCTGATGCGGTCCCACTGGCACAAGCTGACCCTAAAACAGCGGTAGCTCGAGGATTTGCCGTACCGTATCCATCGGGTCGTCGCCGCGAACTTCCACCCGGTAATCGGCCTTCGAATAGGCAGTCTGCCGCGCGTGGTACAACTGCTCGAACCGCTGCGGGTCGCGTGCCAGAGGACGGTCGGTCGCACCTTCTAAACGCTTGCGGATCAGTTCCAACGGACAGTCCAGCCACACCGTGACGCCGTTGTCCTGCAGCATTTGTACGTTGACTTCCTGCGCGAATGCCCCGCCGCCCAAGGCCACCACGAGCGGACGCCCGCATTGCACCATCCGGACCCGCTTCCGCAGGCACTCCGTTTCGATGGCGCGAAAGGCCTCCTCGCCGCCTGTGTCGAAGATGTCGGCGATCGACGTTCCCTGCGCCTTGACGATGTCCGCATCCATGTCCACAAACGTCCAACCCCACTCGTCCGCCAGACGCGCGCCGATCGTGGTCTTGCCGCTACCCATGAATCCGGTGAGATACAGCCCCGGAGTACGCTTGAGCTTGAGGATCATCCGTCAAAGGGGATAATGGTAGCATGCAACCGCCGCTACTGCCGTTGTTCCCGCTACAGGCAGTGCTGTTCCCCAGGACGCCTATGCCTCTTCATATTTTCGAAGAGCGCTACCGCGAAATGATCGGCGAAGTTCTGGTGGACAAGGGCGCCGAATTCGGCATCGTGCTCGTCACCGATAAAGGCATCGCCAGCCTGGGTTGCACGGCCGTGATTGACCGGGTCATCGAACGGTACGACGACGGACGGCTGGACATCGCGACGTCGGGCCGCCGCCGGTTTGAGATCCAGAGCGTTAACGAGGAGCGGTCCTTCTTACGCGGGCGCGTGGAGTTCTTCGACGACGACGTTCAAGAGCCGGTGGAAGCCGCCGCTCCCGAAGAGCGCGAGCGCGCCACCGAGGTGTGGAAGGAACTGTCGCACTTTGCCGGCGTCGAACACGAACCGCACTGGACCGACCCGCAGGTGAGCTTTCAAATCGCCTCGGCGATTCCGGACCTGGAGTTCCGCCAGTCCCTGCTCGGCATCCGCAGCGAGACGCGGCGGCTCAAGCAGATCGCCGAATATCTGCCGGCGTACTTGCGCAAGCAGAAGTATACGCAGCATATCCAACAAGTGGCGCCGCGCAATGGTCACGGCAAGCGTCGCGTCGAGGAACAGCAGGGCGGCGACTGATGGCAATGACGATCACCAGTTCCCAGCACCTGATCTTCGATGCCGACGATACGCTGTGGGAAAACAACATTTACTTCGAGCGGGCGTTCGACGAGTTCGTGGACTTCCTGGGGCATTCGTCGCTGAGCCCCACGCAGGTCCGCGACATTCTGGATGAGCTCGAAGCGGCGAACGCGAAGATCCACGGGTACGGTTCGCACCGGTTCGGCAAGAACCTGCAGGAGGTGTATCAGCACCTGTGCGAACGCCATGTTTGCGACAGCGACCTGTCCACGGTGATGAGCTTTGCCGAACGCATTCTCTCTGCGCCCATGGAACTGCTGCCTGACGTTGAGGAAACGCTCGCCAGCCTCGCGGCCACCGGGCATGACCTGTTGCTGCTCACTAAAGGGAATTCCGACGAACAGCAGTTGAAGATCGACCGTTCAGGCCTTGCGCACTACTTTTCGCACACCCGTATCGTGCGGGAGAAGAACGCGCCGGTGTATGCCGCGCTGGTGGCGGAACGCAACCTGAATCCGGTGGCCTCCTGGATGATCGGGAATTCGCCGAAGTCGGACATCAACCCGTCGCTCGAGGCGGGGTTGAACGCCGTCTACGTGCCGCACGAGCGGACGTGGATTTTAGAGAAGGCGGAGATCCGGCGGCCGGAGCGGAATAATCAGTTGCTGACAGTCGACCGGTTCGCGGACTTGCGGACGTTGTTCCAGATGTAGGAAAGGGCGGGAACAGCTTGCGCCATTCCCACCCCCGGGTCCGCACTTGCGTGTTGAGGCCAAATCGCCGCCAAGTGCGCCGCGTACGAATTGGCCCTGCATGAATTCTGCAAGCTGCCTTTGTATGCTGGTACCGTTCTGGAGGCTCAATCTCCTCGGGTCTTTCCCGTAGACGCCGCCGGTAGTACGTACCGCTATCGCTTCTTGCGCTTCTTGGCTGCTGGTGGAGGCGCTGCCACAGGAGTGGGAGGCGCCGTTCGCTCGACGCGTTCGCCGGACATCATCCACAACGTTCCCCATTCGCGAAGCTGTGTGCGGACATCCTTGTGGCCCGCGAACCAGTCCTCGTGGTGGAAGTTGCCGAAGTTGCCCTGCCCGCGTTCCATCTCATCCAGATCACCCAGCGCGATGTTCAGACCCATGGGCCGGTTGCCCATCGCCGTGGTGTAGAACTTGCCCGGTTCGACTTCCAGGCACGGGTTGAAGTTCACCGCCCACTCGATCACGTACCCTTTGCGCTTGTCCTTCAGCCGGCGGTTCATATCGAACGGCTTGGCCGCAGCTTGCATCGCGCCGGTCTCGATCCATTCGCGGTACTTGTTCCACGCCGCTTCCTTGCTGCGAGGTTCGCCTTCGAGGAGTCCGCCTTTGCC
>JAFDVT010000176.1 GCA_018268875.1 Acidobacteriota bacterium | reverse complement strand
GCAATGCGCGATGCCAAGTCGTTCGCACGAGTGGGCGCGGCAGACACCGCCTGGGATCTATTTTCATTCACCTTCTCTCGACACGCGGCTCATCGATGGACCGGCCACAAAACAGATGAACCGCGAAGGTGGGCCCGTTTGGCAACGCCGAAAACCTGCGAACTCGATATGGCGGAACCGCTCTATCGCGTCGCCTACGTGCACCGCGCGACCTCACGCAATACTGTCTGGTCCCGCGATCGGATAGGCAAACCTCAGGGGGTGGTCCACGCAAAGTCCGGACGATCACTCGGACTGCCCTTGATGAAGACAATTCTCCGCGTTCACTCGAACGGCGAAGGTGGAGTAGCATGACTCCAAGTTCGAGTCTGTTCCCGTTTACCGTGCCTCAGGATGCGGCGCAGCGTAAGCGCGCGCTGGATCCCGAAACGTCCTTTCTGGTGCAGGCGCCGGCTGGTTCCGGCAAGACCGAACTGCTCATCCAGCGCTATCTGACATTGCTGTCGCGCGTCGATGAACCGGAAGAAATCCTCGCGATTACCTTTACCAAGAAAGCTGCCGCCGAGATGCGCGACCGCGTTGCCGCCGCCCTCGAAAGGCCGAGTGGCGAGGCGGCGCTTGCGGCCATCGAACAGGATCGAATCCGCCAGTGGAACCTTGCGCAGAACCCGGGGCGCATGCGCATCGACACCATCGACGCGTTCGCGCATGGAGTGGTGCGCGCGATGCCGTGGCTTTCCCGCTTCGGGTCCATGCCTGAGCCCGTCGAAGACGCCACCGCGCTGTACCGTCAAGCGGCTTCGCGAACCTTGCGACTGCTTGGCAGCGGGAATGCGGACGACGCGGCTGCGATTCGGACGCTGCTGCGGCATCTGGACGTCAACGCCTCGCTTTGCGAACGCATGATCGCGCAGATGCTGGCGCGGCGCGAACAATGGCTGCCCGTTATCGCGGGCGAGGATGATCCCAATGCGTTGCGGCCCGTGCTCGAAGCCAACATCGCGCATCTGGTTCGCCTGGAACTGCGGCTGATCCACGACATCGCGCCGGCGTTTGCGGCAGCGCTACTGCCGGAGGCCGAGCCAAGAGCGCTTGCGCAATGGAAGGAACTGATTGACAAAGTCCTGACCAAGGACGGGGAGTGGCGCAAGCGGATCACCGGACTTGGTCAGACGGAAGTTCGCATCGTCGATCAGCTTCGAGGCGCCGAATACGACCGCCTGCGGGAACTGTTGCATGCCGCGCGGCACCTGCCTCCGCCGTACTATCAGGGGCGCCAATGGCCGGTGCTGGAGGCGTTGTTTCATACCCTGAAGCTGGCTGCGGCGAACTTGCGCATCGTCTTTCAATCGCGCGGCCAGGTGGACTTCGGCGAGATTGCCGCCGCCGCGTTGGAGGCGCTGGGTCCGATCGAGGCGCCCACGGATCTTGGCCTCGCGCTGGGGCACCGCATCCGGCATCTGCTGGTGGATGAGTTTCAAGACACGTCGCAATCGCAGCGGGACCTGCTGCTGAAACTCACCGCTGGCTGGGATGACGGCGACGGGCGCACGGTGTTCCTGGTGGGTGACCCGATGCAGTCCATCTACCGGTTTCGGGAGGCGGAAGTGGGCGTCTTCCTCGAAACGCGGACCGAAGGGCTGGGTCCGGTGCTGCCGGAACCGTTGGCGATTCAGGTGAATTTCCGTTCCTCGCCGGAGCTTGTGTCGTGGGCGAATGTGTGTTTTTCGCAGGCGTTTCCGCAGACCGAGGACGCGGCAATGGGCGCGGCGGTGTTTGCGGATTCGGTGCCGTTCCGCTGGGAGCCCGGTGTGGTGCGCGTGCATCCACGGTTTGACCGCGACGATGCCGCGGAGGCGCAACTGGTAGCCGATCTTGTGGCTGAAGCGAGGGTCGAGACGCCGGGCAAGTCCGTGGCGGTTCTGGTGCGCGCGCGGTCACATCTGACGGAAATTGTGCGGGAGTTCCGGCGCCGTGGCTGGCGGTATCGGGCGGTGAAGGTGGACACGCTGGCCGAATCGCCGGTGGTGCGCGACCTGCTGGCGTTGACTCGCGCATTGGTGCATCTGGCGGATCGTCCGGCGTGGCTTGCCGTGTTGCGCGCGCCGTGGTGTGGGCTGACACTGCATGATCTTGAAGCCATCGCTGGGGGCGATCGCGTCAGTTCCATCTGGACTCTGTTGCGCAGCGCGGGTTTGCAGCTTTCGAGCGACGGCGCGGCTCGTGTGCGAACCTTGTGCGCCGCGCTCGACCCCGTGATGGCGCAGCGCAGGCGCATTCCGCTGCGGCAATGGGTGGAAGCAGCGTGGCTGCGGCTGGGTGGTCCGGCGGCCTGCTGCGGCGCGAACGCGGCGGCGCGCGAGGATGCGGCGGCATTTTTGGATCTGCTCGAGGAGTTCGACGACGGCGGCGATCTGCCGGAGTTCGACCGGATTGAGCATCGCCTGGGCGAACTGTTCACCAAGCCTGACCCCGCCGCGGACGATTCGCTGCAGGTGATGACGATTCACCAGGCTAAGGGGCTTGAGTTCGACACGGTGATTCTGCCGGGTCTTGGGAAATTGGGGCGGCAGGACGACCGCCGTCTTCTGCATTGGCTCCGGCATGGGGAGCGTCTGGTGTTGGCTCCGGTGGCGGCGAGCGAGGACGAATCCGATCCGGTGTACAAGTACCTCGAAAGCGTCGAACAGCGGAAGGATGCCAATGAACTGGTACGGCTGCTGTATGTCGCGGTGACGCGGGCGCGGCGCAGTCTGCACCTGATCGGGCAGACCTCGGTGAAGCGGGGCGGGGAGATGGG
>JAFDVT010000175.1 GCA_018268875.1 Acidobacteriota bacterium | reverse complement strand
TCCGCCGCAAATTCGCTGCCCGCGCCAATCGCTCCACGCGTCCCTCTTGCGGAATGCTTGGCGGGCATTTCCATGGGCTTCCGCTGGCCCGAACAGAACGTCGTGAGACACACCAGCAGGAACGCCGCGCGGAGTTTCATATATACCGCCAATTATAATAAGGACGAATGAACGAAAAAGCCGAACTGCTGGAACGGTTCCGCCGCGGACCCGAACTGATCGCTTCTCTCACCACTGGCGCCGCGGGGCCGGAACTCGATTGGTCGCCGGGCGAAGGCCACTGGAGCGTCCGCCAGATCATGTGCCACTTGTCGGATTCCGAAGCCGCCGGAACCGTCCGTCTTCGCCAGGTAATCGCCGAAGACAAGCCTCTCATCCAATGGCACGACGAGAAACTTTGGGCCGTAAGGACCGATTACCATCGCCGCAAACCCTCGGTGGCTCTTGAAACCTTCCGCCGGCTGCGCGCCGAAAACTATGACCTGTTGAAGGAACTTCCGGACGAGGCATGGCCGCGCGTCGGCGTACACGCCAAGACCGGCGAAAAGACGCTCCTCGAGCTCGTACGCATGTTGACCGAGCAATCCGAAGCCTACGCCCGCCAGTTGCGCGATGTCCGCGCCGCCTACAAAGTGTTCCGCCACCAGCAACTTGAAGCCAAGGGACCGAACCTGTAACAAGATGAAAACCGCAGCAGGCGCCGTTCTAGGCGCCACCGCATTCGTTGTGCTCGCCGCCGCGGGCGACCTGGCCGAAGGCAAGCGCTGGTGGAAGCACGTTGAATTTCTGGCCGACGACAAACTGCAGGGCCGCAACACCGGCAGCCCCGGCCACAAGATGGCGGCCGACTACATCGCCGCTCAATTTAAGAAATTCGGTCTGCAACCCGCTGGCGTCAACGGCTACATCCAACCCGTGGACTTCGCCGTCAAGCAGATTGACGAGGCCAATTCCAAAGTCGAAATGATCCCCGATGGAGGCAGCGGCGCTCCGGAAAAGCTGAAGTTCGGCGACGAGGTTCTGCTGTCCGCCCGCGCCACCGCCGGCGTTCCTGTCGAGGCGGAAGCCGTGTTTGTCGGCTTCGGCCTCACCGTGCCCGACCTTCAGTATGACGACCTCAAGGGCCTGGACCTGAAAGGCAAGATCGTTGTCTACCTGAGTGGCGGCCCCAAGGACATGCCCGGCAATCTGAAGTCGCACTTTACCGCCGAACGGTCGAAATTCCTGAAGGCGGCGGGCGTCATCGGAACCCTGGACATCCCCAACCCCAAGCTGATGGAGGTCCCGTGGGGGCGAACTTCCGCGGCCCGTCTGCAACCGTCGATGTCGCTGGCCGATCCCAAGTTCGACGAGAACGCGGGTCTTAAAGTCGGCATGCGGTTCAACCCGGAGAAGGCGGAAAAGCTGTTTGCCGGCACCGGGCACACCTTCGCTGAGCTTTTGAAGCTGGTGGACGAAGACAAGCCATTGCCCAAGTTCCCGCTCGGGAAGAAGTTCCGCGTGGTGGCAGCGGTGAAGACCTCGTCTGTCGAATCGCAGAACGTCGTTGCGATGCTGCCCGGCAGCGACGCCAAGCTCAAGAGCGAATACGTTGTGCTATCCGCGCATTTCGATCATCTGGGCACGGCGCAGTCGGTGGAAGGCGATCGCATCTTCAACGGCGCGATGGACAATGCGTCGGGAGTGGCCTGGTTGCTCGAAACGGCGCGGCGTCTGAAGAAATCCGGCATGAAGCCTCGCCGGTCGTTGATTTTCGTGGCCGTAACGGGCGAAGAAAAGGGCCTGCAAGGGTCCAAGTACTTCGCGGGCAACCCCAGCGTAAAGGGCGCGAAGATGGTGGCGGATATCAACATGGATATGGTGCTCCCGTTGTTCCCGCTCAAGTACCTCGAAGTGCAGGGACTGGGCGAATCCACACTTGGCAACGACATTCGCGCCGTGTGCGAAAAGAACCACGTCGAGGTGCAGTTCGACAAGGAACCGGACAAGAACCGCTTCATCCGCAGCGACCAGTACAGCTTTATCAAGCACGGTGTTCCGTCGCTGGCGTTCAAGTTCGGCTGGCTCCCGGGCACGCCGGAAGAAAAGATCTTCAAGAACTGGTACACCGAGCGTTACCACGGCTTGCGCGACGATCTTTCGCAGCCCGTGGACCTGGCCGGAGCAGGGAAGTTCACGCAGATCCTGTTCGACCTGTTAATGCGCGTGGCCGATGCCGATCACAAGCCGGAATGGAACAGCGACAGCTTCTTCAAGCGGTTCGCTAAGTAGGTCCGTATGGAATTAAAGACACTCAAGGTTCAGAATTTTAAAGCACTTCAAAACATTTACCTGACCGACTTGCCGAGATTTCTAGTCGTAGTGGGCGCGAATGGCAGTGGCAAGTCGACGTTGTTTGATGTGTTCGGCTTCCTTCGTGACTGCTTGACCGGAAACGTCAGGCAGGCTCTAGATGCCAGAGGGCGATTTTCCGAAGTTATTACCCGAGGCCACGAGGGCGAAACGATTCTCATAGAGCTTCAGGTTGCCTTAGAGATTGCCGGTCGATCACGCCTGGTTACCTATCAACTGGAGCTCGGCTTAGAGGGAACTCGCCCGGTCGTAATGCGCGAGTTCCTTCGCTACAAACGCGGTCGCTACGGTGCTCCCTATTACTTCCTTGACTTTCATCGTGGCGCGGGTTTTGCGATTAGCAACGAAGAAGACTTTGACAAAGAAAATGAGGAACTGACCAGAGAGGAACAACGTCTCGAATCGCCAGATATCCTGGCTATCAAGGGCTTGGGACAGTTCGAGCGGTTCAAGGCTGCAAGCGCTCTACGGCAATTGCTGGAGAATTGGCACGTTTCAGATTTTCACATCAGTGCAGCACGTGGGCGAAAGGAAGCTACTGGCGGCGCGGAGCACCTGTCCGAGTCGGGTGAGAACTTGCCCAGAGTGGCGCAGTACATCTACGAGAATCATCCGGCAACGTTCAATCGGATATTGGAGCGAATGAGAAGGCGAGTTCCTGGTATTAGCAACGTGGAGCCGGAACTCACGCAGGACGGCTTCCTAATACTTCGATTTCGAGATGGAACGTTTAAGACGCCATTTTTGGATCGCTACGTTTCAGACGGAACCATTAAGATGTTCGCCTATCTTGTTCTTCTACACGATCCCAAGCCTCACCCCCTTCTCTGTATTGAGGAGCCGGAGAATCAACTGTACCCCAGCCTCATGACGGAGTTGGCAGAAGAATTTCGAGACTATGCGCGGCGGGGCGGACAAGTTATGGTGTCGACGCACTCTCCTGATTTGCTGAATGCTACGAAGTTGGAGGAAGTGTATTGGCTAACCAAAGAACAAGGCGTGACGCAAGTTCGTAGAGCGAAGGATGATCGCCAGGTGACTCAATATATGGCAGATGGCGACAAGATGGGGGCGTTGTGGAAGCAGGGCTTTTTCACCGGAGCCGATCCTGCATGACGGAAATCGTGTTCCTGTTGGAGGAGGAGTCTGCCAAAGTGATGCTGGAACAGGTCGTCGCTCAGTTGGTCATAGCTCGTTCGGAAGTGCAAACAAGATTCATCGTTTTCGAGGGTAAGCAAGATCTGGAAAAGAATCTGCAGAGGAAGTTACGTGGCTACGTGAACCCAAAAGCAAAATTTCTCATTCTACGTGATCAGGATCGCGACGATTGCCGCAAGCTAAAGAAGCGGCTCAAGGCCATATGTGACGCTGCGCGCCGTCCGGACGCGGTGGTGAGAATTGCATGTCGTGAACTTGAATCGTTCTATTTGGGCGATTTGCAAGCGGTGGAGAAGGCACTAAGCATTAGCGGATTAGGAGCCAAACAGGACAAGGCGAGATTTCGCGATCCAGACCAGATTTCTATGCCTTCAAGCTTGCTGGAGAAGCTGACGGACAATCGCTATCAAAAGGTCGCTGGTTCCAGGGCGATAGCACCTTATCTTCGCCTCGACGCCAATCGCTCCCGTAGTTATCTTGCACTTGTCGGAGGAATCCGCAAGTGCCTCGGTACGTAACTACGAGAAAAGCTCAATCACCAGCGCACGGTACGGCGTTGAACCCACGTTCGTCAACGCCGGCGCATGCTCGCCCTTGTTATGCCACAAGACCTCGCCGGCTTTGCGATCCCGCACCAGGACCTCGCCCGTCGCCGCATCGCGCCGCGCGTATTTCGCATCATCCAGGAACACAATGATCTGGTCCGTCTCACGCACATAGGTCGCACGTTCCACCCCAGGCTCCATCACCACTTCGCTAACCCGCGCGCGCGGATTGTCGATCTTGATCATCGGCGTCATCATCCTACCCATCAAAGCAAAAACGCGGACCCCGGTAAGGGCCCGCGTTCGTGCGAGGTTGACTTGTACAGCGCAGTCTAGAAGAAGTACTTCAGACCGAACTGGATGTTGCGGGGAGCGTTCACCTGACCGGTGATCTGGCCGAACGTATTGATGTTGTTGATGTCGCGGCCGGGAGGTCCCCAGGCAACATGGTTCAACACGTTGAACATTTCGGCGCGGAACTCGAAGCGCTGCTTTTCGGTAATGTTGAAGCGCTTACCGATCGAAGTGTCGAGGTTCCAGAAACCAGGAGCGCGTTCGGTGCCGACGCCGGCGCTGCCGAACTGGCCAAGGGCGGGAGCGCCGTAGGCGCAAGTGCCGTTGTTCACGCCCACGCCGCAGAACGTCGTGTTCGTGATGTCACCGAACCAGCGATCGATGGTCTGATTGCCGGTGCCCGTGAAGTTCTGGTAGCGGTTGGCGCGCAGGTTGCCGCGGGGCGAACGGCCGGAGTTACCGCTGGCGCCCATCAGGATGGTCACCGGGAACCCGCCGCGGATGGCGAGGTTGTAGTTCAGGTTCCAGCCGCCGAGCAGCAGATCGACGATCTTCGGCGTGCTGCCGCCGAACTTCTGGCCCTTGCCGTACGGCACGTTGAAGACGCCGGCGGTGGTGAAGTTGTGGCGAACGTCAAAGCAGGCCGGGCCGTAGTTGCCGCGGCGGTTGTAGGCATCCTGCCAGTAAGCGCCTTCCGAGTTCACGCTGCCGCAGCCGTAGTAGCCGAGGCCGTCCGTGTTGGTCTTCGAGAAGGTGTACTGGAAGAGCGCTTCGAACCCACCGGTCATGCGGCGGCGTCCGCTCAACTGCAGAGCGTTATACCAGCTGGTGCCGCTCGACTCGGTCAGAGCGATGTTGCCGACGTTCGGCAGAGACTGCGCGAGCGGACGGCGGTCGTTCAGCGGAGCCCAGGTGGAGAAATCACCCACGCCGGGGAGCGGGTTGTTGGCTTCGTGCGGAATGACGAGGTGCGTACCACGCTGGCCGACATAGGCGATCGTCACGTTGGTGGCCTGGTCCAACTGGCGCTCGATGGCGAAGTTGAACTGGTTGGTCTGCTGCGGGCGCAGGTTCAGATCCCAGGCGCGGCCCTGATAGAAGGGGTTGGCGCCGGTGCGCGGGCCCGTCAGATCGCCAGCCGCAACCACGTCGGTGAAGCCCGAGGTGATGCGTCCGGGAACGTTGGCGTCGTAGGTGATGTTCGATTCGGTGAAGAACGGCGGATTCAGCGTCAGGCGCAGGTTCGCGCCGGTGCCTTCCAGGAAGTTCGTCAGGCGGTACGCCGCGCGAACAACGGTCTTCTGATTCATGCTCCAGGCGAGGCCAAGGTTCGGGTTGAACTGCTTCTTGTACGCCTTGTACAGCGCGCGGCCGTATTCGGTCTTGCCGGGGTAGATCAACTGGCCCGTGTAGGTGTTGATGTTCACCTGGCGATCGTGCGCTTCATACAGCGGCGAGGTGTATTCCCAGCCCAGGCCGTAATTGAAGGTCAGGCTGCGAGTGACTTTCCAGCTGTCCTGAATGAACAGGATGTTGCGCCATCCGCGGTGTCCCCACGGACCGGTCACCGCGCCGCGGCCCTTGGCGTTCAGCGCGTCCAGAAGGAAGTCGCCGAAGTCGAGGCCCGAGTACGTGCCGTTGTAGGTGAACGAACCGAGCGCGCCGTTGTTGCCGGCGTAGTAACGGTTCTGGCGCATGCGCAGCAGGTTGATGCCGAACTTCACCAGGTGCGAACCAGCCTGGTAGGTGTTGTTCGACTGGAACTGGAACTTGTTGTCGCGAGTGTTGGCGATGGTGGCCGCGCTGCCGATGCCGCTCAAGCCGCTGCCGAGCGATACCGACGACAGGCCGGGGATGAACTGGCCGCCGGGGATGCCGGCCTTCGAGTTGCCATCCGCGCCGAGCAGGCCGGACCAGTCGTTGACGGTGTCGTCAATGCCGACCAGCGAGTAGGAGAAGCGGTTGTCGCCGACAAAACGGGTGCTCCAGGTACGGGTCCAGTTCAGGACGCCCGACCACGTGGGACCGTTGTTGCCGCCCGTGAGCGACGTTGGCAGGGCAGCCGACGAACCGAAGGTTTCGTACATGCCCTTGGAGAAGCGGAACATCAGGTTGTCCTTATCGGACAGGCGATGGTCGACCTTGATGTCGCCCTGCTTGTTGCTCAGGTAGTTGCGCCCCGAACCAATGTAGTTATTGGTGATGCCGAGCGAGCCGCTACCGGTCGTGTTGGGCAGAGGGTAGAGATTCGGATTCGCAAACAGGAACCGGGCAACCGGGCTGAAACGGGCCACCGGAATCTGATTGTTGGCGAACGGCGTGCGATTGGCCACCGTGGTGCCCGAGAGCGGATCCTTGATCACCGTGGTGAACTGGCTCAGGTCGCCGTTGCGCCATGCCTGCGGAACCACCGAAGCGAGCGCCGTGCCGGCCGTGCGGCGTTCGGTCTGCTCGTAGTCGGCAAAGAAGAACGTCTTGTTGCGCTTGATCGGGCCACCAAAGGTGCCGCCGAAGATGTTCTGACGCAAAGCCGTGCGCTTGGCGCCGGCGCGGTTGTTGAAGAAGCCGTTGGCGTCAAGCTGTTCGTTGCGCAGGAACTCGAACACGTTGCCGTGATATTCGTTCGTGCCGCTCTTGATCGCCATCACGACGCTGGCGCCGCCGACGTTGCCGAATTCGGCACCGGCGTTACCCGTCACGACTTTCACTTCTTCGAGCGCGTCCACGTTCGGCTGATAGCCGATCTGGTTGTCGACGCTCTGGTTGATATCGACGCCGTCGAGAATAAAGTTGTTGGTCTGCTCGCGGTTGCCGTTTACCTGCGGGCGCGAACCCGAACCCTGAAAGCGGGCCGCGGTGTTCATCGCGTTCGGCGCGGTGGAAACAGCGCCTGGAATCAACAGGGTCAACGAGGCAAAGTTGCGGCCGTTGAGCGGAAGGCTGGTGAGCTTGGTGGAAGAAAGCGTATCGCCGGTGGCTTGCGTTTCGGTCTGCAGCAGCGTGGCGACATCGGTAACTTCAACGGTCTGCGTGTTGTCGCCGAGTTCCAGTTTAATGTCCATACGGGCAACCTGGTTGGCCGTAACGGTGAACGGGCCCACGACGGACTTCTTAAAGCCCTTGGAATCTACCGAGATCGTGTAGGGTCCAATGCGTAGGAAGGGGAAGGTGTACAAGCCCTCACCATTGGTCGTGGTGGTGGTCTTGACTTGGGTTTCAGTATTGGTCGCCGTAACCGTTGCATTCGGAACAACGGCGCCAGTTGGATCGCCAACACTACCGGTAATCGATGCGGTAATGGTTTGACCGGACACCAGTCCGGCCGCGGCGAGGGCGGTACAACAAAGCACTGCGAGCTTGCGTGCCATATTGGTCAACTCCTCAAAAAAATACGCGAAACTTCGGCTGGAAAAATTCTTTTCCAACCAGATGGAATCAATTGTAACCTTTTCGTGACGCTTGAGTAACGGCCAGGATCGTATTTACTTTAGCGTGCGAAATAATGGTTCACCACTGCATTTGCACCATACGATTCAGCACGATCCCCGCCGACCTCGTCATCGACGCCGGACGACGTCGCCGTGGAGCCGGGATGCACACGGCAAGCCGCGCCGCCTGATCGCGCGACAGTTGCGAGGCGTGCACCCGGTAATGGTACTGGGCCGCCGCCTCCGCGCCGAACACGCCTCCAGGACCCCATTCGATGTTGTTTAAATAGAGCTCCAGAATGCGTTGTTTCGGCAGGATCAGTTCCGCCAGCGGCGCTACGGCAAATTCCAGCCCCTTACGAATCAAAGACCGGTGCGTCGTCGCATAGAGATTCTTGATCAACTGTTGCGTAATCGTGGAACCGCCGCGTCCCAGCTTGCCGTCTTCGATGAGATCGTCCTCGATGAGGTCTTCGATCACCTGCCAGTCGATACCGTGATGCTGGTAAAACCTGCCGTCCTCGGCGGCGATCACCGCATGTTGCAGGTCCGGCGCGATCTTTGCCAGCGGCACTTGCGTGCGCCGCTTCTGGTACTTCCCCTTGCTGAACCAGGATTCCACACGGCGCTGCGCCTGCACCATCGTGAACCATGGATCCACAAACCGCAGCCAGATCAGGTTCACGCCGATCAATATATAGATAGCGGCCAACCCGATCGCCACCCAACGCGCCGCTCGCAGCAGCCCGCGTCTTGTAACGGATCTCCCCCTGAATTTCGGCACTATCATTGAAACTAACGCATGACGAGACGTACCTTTCTGGCGGCGTCGCTCGCCTCATCCGCCTTTGCCCGTCCACCCAAGCGCTGGATTCTGGTCCACGAACACATCCTGGTGGACTTCACCGATGCCAAGGACTACCAGCCAGTACATTACGACCGTGACGACGTCGTTCGCGCCGTTCTCCCCAAATTGCAGGAAATCGCAAAGCTCGGCTGCGTACGCCTCCACGAATGCACCCCCAACTACCTGGGTCGCGATCCGATCCTGCTCCAGCGCCTCAGCCGCGAATCCGGCATCGACATCTGGACCAACACCGGGCTCTACGCCGCGCGCCAGCAGCGCCACCTGCCGGAGTTCGCCTTTCGCGAAACCGCGCAGCAACTGGCCAACCGCTGGATCGCCGAACATCGCGACGGCCTCGAAGGCGGCGTGAAACCGAAGTTCATCAAGATCGGCGTCGACAAGGGTCCGCTCGACGAGGTGAGCCGCAAAATCGTGCAAGCGGGTGTCCTCACATCGAAGGCAACCGGCCTGACCTTGTGTTCGCACACCGGCGACGGCGCCGCCGCGCTCGAACAACTGGACATTGTTCGCAACGGCGGTCTCGACCCGAAGAAGTTCGTGTGGGTGCACGCCCAGAACGAACTCGACTTCGACATCCACGCTCGCATGGCGCGCGCTGGTTGCTGGGTGGAATTCGACGGCATCGGCCGGTCCACCGCGCCGTGGCACGCCCAATGTATTCGCAGCCTTGCCAAGAAAGGATTGCTCCATCGCGTCCTGATCTCGCAGGACGCCGGCTGGTATTCACCCGGGATGGCGCAGGGTGGAAACATCCGCGGGTATGAGTACGTCTATACCCACTTCCTGACGGAATTGAAAGGATCGTGGGGGGAAACTTTGTTGTGGAAAAATCCCCGAACCTGCTTTCACCCGTGACAAACTAAAGAATTGGAATCATGGCCAAGAAGAGAATCGGTATCCTGACCGGCGGCGGCGACGTCCCCGGCCTGAATTCTGTGATTAAGAGCGTGGTCTACCGCGGCTACGAGAACGACTGCGAAGTGGTCGGCATCCGCCGTGGTTGGGAAGGTCTCACCCACCTGAACTTCAACGACCCCGCCAGCGTGGAACGCTACGTCCTCCCCCTGACTCGCGAGAATACGCGCACGATCGACCGCTCCGGCGGCACCTTCCTGCACTCGTCCCGCACCAATCCTAAGAAGATGAAGACGGTGCCGGACTTCCTGAAGGGCACGACGTTCCCGCAGGCGGAGTTCACCAAAGGCGGCATCACCACCACCGTGAACGACATGAGTTCGCAGGTGTTGAAGAATCTGGAAACGCTCAAGCTGGATTACCTCGTCGCCATCGGCGGCGACGACACGTTGAGCTACGCCGCGCACCTCGATCGTCTGGGCTTCAAAGTCGTCTGCATCCCGAAGACGATGGACAACGACGTTCGCAACACCGAATACTGCATCGGCTTTTCGACGGCGATCACCCGCGCGATGGACGCCATCAACCGCCAGCGCACCACCGTCGGTTCCCACGAACGCATCGGCATCTTCCGCATCTTCGGCCGCGACGCCGGCTACACGGCGTTGTACACCGCCTACGTCACGTCTATTCGTTGCGTCATCCCGGAATACAAGGTGAACCTCGATAAGCTGGTTGACCTGCTGATCGCCGACAAGAAGAACAACCCCAGCCAGTACTCGCTGGTGGTCCTCAGCGAAGGCGCCAAGTGGGAAGGCTACCAGGTGATGGAATACGGCGAACCCGACGCCTACGGCCATCGCAAAAAGGCCAGCGTCGGCGAAGCGCTGTCGGAAGAAATCAAGAAGCGCGCCAAGGAAGAAACCATCGTCAGCGACTTGACCTACGACCTCCGCGGCGGCGATCCGGACTTTGTCGACAAGCTTGTCGCCTCGACGTTCGGAGCCATGGCCTTCGACGCGATCCTCGAAGGCAAGAGCGGCGTCATGTCGGCGTTGATGGACGGCAAGTACACCATGTCGCCCATCCCCGATCCGGCCCTTGGACCGCGCCACGTGGACCTCGAATCGATGTACAACACCGAGCGTTACCGTCCGAATTACGCGAACAAGATCGGTCTGCCGATCTTTTTCAACAAGCAGTAACTCATGGGCCTGCTCGATCGCATTCTGGGCAGAAACCAAGAAAAGAAGGAGGCCGCGCCATCTCCCAGCGAGATCGCGGCCTTTTTCAATGAGGCTGCCAAGGACGAAGAACACTTCCCCTCGACCATCGACCCGCGCATCCTGCACGTCCGTTCGATCCTCGAACAT
>JAFDVT010000174.1 GCA_018268875.1 Acidobacteriota bacterium | reverse complement strand
GATCAGGCCGGTGTTGATGATGCCGAGCGCGGAATCGGGCTGATGGTCGTTGATCGAGATGCCCATGGCGCGAACTTTGCCGGCCTTTTTCAGGTCCTCGATGGCACGCTTCCAGTCGTCGCTGTCGAGCCACTCGGGGTTCCAGACGTGGAACTGTTGCAGGTCGATGCAATCCGTCTTGAGGTTGCGCAGGGACTCTTCGGTGCAGGCGATTGTGTATTCGTACGGGTAGACGTCCGCGATGCCGATGCCCGGATGCGCGGGCCAGATGCGGTTCTTCGGCGGAATCTTGGTGGCGATGTAGACGCGGTGTGGCGCGTCGGCCACCACTTGCGAGACCAGACGTTCAGAATGGCCGTCGCCGTAGGCGAGCGCCGTGTCGATGAAGTTCAGTCCGAGGTCGAACGCATGGCGGAGGGCGCGTAGCGATTCGTCGTCGGTGCCTCCCAGCCATTGTTTCTGCCCGATGCCCCAGGCGCCATAGCCTACTTCGCTGATCTCGATCCCGGTCTTGCCGAGTGTACGGAAACGCATATCGTTATGGTGGCATCATATCTTTGAATGCCGCTATCACGCCGTAGCCTGGTTTTTCTGCTCGCGCCGTTGGCCCTGGCGGCGCCCACCATACGCCTGTATCTGAAAGACGGCGAGTTCCATCTGGTTCGCGAATATCAGGTGGTTGGCGACCGTGTGAAGTTCTATTCGGTGGAACGGGGCGACTGGGAAGAGATCCCGCTGGACCTTGTGGATCTGAAAAAAACCAAAGCCACGGTGGCCGAGAACGAGGCGGAAACCAAAAAGCTGGTGGAGGCGGAGCGAGAAGAAATGGCGGCGGAGCGCGAGGCGAAGCGCGAGATCGCCAACATTCCGTCGGAGCCCGGCGTGTACTGGATCAACGGCGACAAACTGGAGACGCTTGCCGTTGCCGAAGTGAACTACACGGTGGACAAGAAGCGCCGCCTGTTGAAGGCGCTGTCGCCGATTCCGATGGTGGCGGGCAAGGCGGTGCTCGAAATCGACGGCGAGGCCTCGCCGCGGGTGATTCGCGAAGAGCGTCCGGAGTTTTATTTCCGCCTGGCGCGCGAGGAACGGCTGGCGATTATCCGGCTGAACCCGGGGCAGGGCAAGGACAAGAAAAAGACGCGGATCGTCGAGAAAATCAACATCATGCCGGTGGTGAACGAGATCACCGAGGAGTTGGACGAGATCGAAAGTTTCCGCCGCCAGGTGGGCGAACTGCTATTCAAAATCTGGCCGACCAAGCCGCTTGAACCCGGCGAGTACGCGATGATCGAATATTCACCGGCCGTCGATGGAAAATACAGCTTGCAGGTTTGGGATTTCAGCGTTCGGAAGTAACGCAGGGAAGGAAGTTCATCGGGTCAGCCGGCAATCTCAAGAGCCGTCGAGCAGGGGAGACATCGCATTCCCGAGACCACCGGCTGACCGTTTGTTCCGCGTCCCATTTTGGTATCCTCCTACCGCAAGGATCGCGAACGCACGAAATAAGTGCACCTGCTGTACCAAAGGGGTATGGCGATTTTTCAACGGGTTACGAGCAACGTGCGGGAACCGGGTGTCTCAGCGTTACGATTTTGTCTGTTTTTGAGACAAGAAGCGCGTGACGCCGGCGCGGCACTCATCCGTTGACCGCGCGATGGCATTGGTATCCACTCCGGCGGCGATCGAAGCGGCAAAGTCGAGCCCGTCCAACCGATACAGGAGTTGCTTACAGAGCATCGCGGCGCCGGGAGGGCGGGACGCGAGCCCTGCTGCGTACGACAAGGCGGCAGCGGCAAAATCCGTCTCTGGAAGTACACGCGTGATTAAGCCGCATTCCATAGCATCTTTCGCGGACAAAATCGTTCCGTTGACGACCAGGTCAAAGGCGCGCTTTTCGGAAACCGAGCGGCGGAGCAGCGTCATGACAATCGCGGGGACAAAGCCGATCTGAATCTCCGGGTAGCCGAACTGCGCCGTTTCGGTGGCCAGCACGACGTCGCACGCGGTGGCGAGTCCACAGCCTCCCGCAAGGGCGCGGCCGTGCACGGCGGCGACGATGGGGCGAGGATGTTCACGCATGGCGAGGAACAGGTCGCCGAGTTGCTGGGCGTCCTCGCGATTTTCGAGGATCGTGGCGTTCTGGATCTGCTGGAGTGCCGCGAGGTCGGCGCCGGAACAGAAATCCTTGCCGGCGCCGGTGATGAGAATCGCGCGGGCGTTCCTGCCAGAGTCGAGCGCGGCGCGCAGTTCGGCGATCAGCGTCGCGTCGATGGCGTTGCGCTTCTCAGGCCGGTTCAGAACGATGCGCAGGACGCCGTTTTCGAGGGTCTCGGTCAGGATTCTCGTCATTGCAGCAGGTGGTCGGGGACTTCCACTTCCATGCGCAGCAACGCCGTCGAGTACGTCTTGCCTTGCGGGTCGGAGCGTAGCGACATGGTGCCGCCGCCGTCCAGGCTTTCGTTCAATAGGAAGTTCAGGGCTTCCAGATTCGGGATCTCGAAACGTTCGACGGTGCCGTGGCAGAGTTCTTCAAAATGCTGTTTGACGCGTTCGGCCGTGACCTCGCGCACCAGCACCGGGTAGAACTTCGATTCGCGGGCAATCAGACCGATGTTCGACGTGTCGCCCTTGTCGCCGGACCTCGCATGCGCGAGATGAATGAGCTGTACGATCGCCATTTGTGTTTACGACGCCTCCACCGATACGGTCGCTTCGACGGCTGTTTTGGGGATCAACGCGGGCCAGTAGGCAACGATTTCTTCCACCTTGGGCCGCCCGGCGCCGAGGCCTGACGCTGTGGGCGGGCCGTTCAACGCCAGGGGCGCGATTTCCTTGGTGAAACGTTCGACAGCCGCCTTATCCTGCGAACGTACACCGACGCGCAGAACCACCTCAGGAAGGTCCGCCGAAGGAGCACCGGCTAGCTTGAGACCATGGGCCGCGCCCGCGCCG
>JAFDVT010000173.1 GCA_018268875.1 Acidobacteriota bacterium | reverse complement strand
TATGGTTCCGAGATCCCGACGCCGAACCTGGATCGCCTGGCGGCGAATGGCGTTCGCATCGCGCAGTTTTACAACGCGGCCCGCTGCTGCCCGACCCGCGCGTCGCTGCTGACAGGCCTCTATCCACATCAGGCGGGCATGGGCCACATGGTGGAAGGTCCGGCGTCGGAACCGGCGTACCAGGGCTACCTCAACAACCACTGCGCCACCATCGCCGAAGTGATGAAGACCGCCGGGTACCGCACGGCGATGGCCGGTAAATGGCATGTCGGCGAGAAGCATCCGCATTGGCCCGTGGATCGCGGTTTTGACCGGTACTTCGGCCTGATCAGCGGCGGGTCCAGCTATTTCGAGCTCAGCAAGACGCGGCAGATGGCCATCGGCAACGAGCCGTACACGCCGAAAGCCGACGGCAGCTTCTATATGACGAACGCGTTTACCGATCACGCGCTGCGTTTTATCGATGAGTTCGCGGCGAAGGAACCGTTCTTCTTGTACCTCGCGTACACATCGCCGCACTGGCCGCTGCACGCGTTGCCCGAAGACATCGCGAAGTTCCGAGGCAAGTACCGCAAGGGGTGGGATGCGCTGCGGCAGGAACGCCACGCACGGCAGAAACAGTTGGGCATCGTCGACGCGAAATGGAAGCTGACGGCGCGCGACGAGGGAGTTCCTGCCTGGGAATCCGCTGCGAGCGCCGACGACATGGACCTGCGCATGGCGGTGTACGCGGCGCAGATTTACCGCATGGACCAGAACATCGGACGAGTGATCGCGAAGCTCGAAGAAACCGGGCAACTGAACAACACGCTGATTTTGTTCCTGGCGGACAACGGCGGCTGCGCGGAAGAGAAGATCAAGGACGAGAAGCCGAATGTCGCGGCGGGCGGACCGGATTCGTACACGAGTTACGGCAAGCCGTGGGCGAACGCCAGCAACACGCCGTTCCGGCTGTATAAACATTGGGTTCACGAAGGCGGGATTTCGTCGCCGCTGATCGCGCATTGGCCTTCGCGCTTAAAGAAGAAAGGCTACATCGACCATACGCAACCGGCTCATCTGATCGACATCATGGCCACCTGCATGGACGTTGGCGGCGCGAGTTACCCGGCCGGTAAAACGCCGCTCGAAGGCAAGAGCATGTTGCCGATTCTCGAAGGCAAGCGGCGCGCGGGACATCCGTTCATCGCTTGGGAACATGAAGGCAACCGGGCGCTGCGCCAGGGCGATTGGAAGCTCGTGTCCAAACATCCAGGCGGTTGGGAGCTGTACAACATCGCGCAGGACAGGACGGAAACCAACGACCTTGCTGCTTCGCAACCGGACCGTGTTCGCAAGATGTCCGCGCTGTACGACCAGTGGGCTGCAAAGTGCGGCGTGCTGCCGTGGACCAGAATCCAGGAACTACGCCGCAAAGCATGATGAGGCCGGCCGTGTTTTTCGATCGCGACGGTACGTTGATGCGGGAGGTCGGGTACTGTTCGAACCCGCGCGACGTTGCGGTTCTCGATGGCGCGCGCGAGGCCGTCCGGTGGCTGCGCGGGGCGGGCTTTGCGATCGTAGTCGTAACCAATCAGAGCGGCATTGGCCGGGGCTTTTACACCGACGACGACTATCAGGCGGTGCATGCGGAGTTCCTGCGGCGATTGGGTGAACCGGTGGACGCGACCTACTATGCGCCGGAGCATCCGGACGTGGAACCGTCGCGCCGCAAGCCCAGTCCGGCGATGCTACTGGAAGCCGCCGAAGCGTTGGGAATCGACCTTCGCGAGTCGTTCATGATCGGCGACAGGGAAGGCGATATCGAGGCCGGGCACAACGCCGGATGCCAGTCGATCCTGGTGTTGAGCGGCATCACGGAGGCTTCGCAGACGACGGCGGCGGAGTTCGTGTGCCGCGATGCCGGCGAAGCCGCGCGCTGGATTCTGGATCAATGCGAAGCGCGGAAGGCGGCGAGCTTGGCCTGAAACCCGGGCCGCGTCAGGACCTCGCGATTCACCACGCTGAGCGGCACCTCGCCCTTCGAAATCGCGATGATGTTGTCGCAAGCTTCGAGCCCGTTGTCGCGTGCGATTTCCTGCGTCCAAGCCAGGCCGTGAGGCGCCAGGATCACATTGTCGAGCTGCAGCAGCGGATCGTCCTTGGCCACAGGCTCCTGTTCGAACACATCGATGCCCGCGCCGGCGATCCAATGTTCGCGCAAGGCCTTGGTGAGCGCCGCCTGATCGACAATGGGACCTCGCGCCGTGTTGATGAAGTACGCCGTAGGCTTCATCATGCGGAACTGCTCTTCGCGAATCATGTGATGCGTATCGGCATTCAGCAAGGTGTTGACGGCGACAAAATCGCTGGCGCGCATCACCTCTTCGAGAGAGACGAGTTCGACACCTGGAGTTGGCGTTGCAAACGGATCGTAGGCGATGAAGCGGCCAAAACCGAGCGAACCGGAGAGGCGAAACATTTCCTTGGCAATGTTGCCGCAGCCGACCGAACCAAGCGTCTTGCCCTCGAGGCAGCCGCCGAGCGACGGCAGGTCGCCACGCCATTTCCCTTCACGCACCAAACGATCCTGGATAAACAGGTTCTTGGACAAGGCGAAGATCAGGGTCAGGATCGCTTCGGCCACCGGGCGGCGAACCGCGTTGGGCGTGATGGCCAACGCAGCGTCCGCATCCGTTAATGCGGCGGTATCGATCATGTCGTAGCCAACACCCCAGCGGGCGATCAGCGCCAGACGTTTGATGCCCTGCAGGCTTTCGCGATTGAACTTTACGGCGAGCGCAAAGATCGCGTCGTACTGATCGATCACGTCCGGCGTGGCGATCTTCTGCGCGGGCATTGACTCGAACTCGACGTACGGCAAAGGCGCCAGCTTATGCTGTAACGCGGCCTCGAAGCGGCCCTTGGCTTCGACAAAGAAATCCTGCGTGATACCGACCTTAAACTTTCGCATTGCGGGGAACCACCATCTTATTCTAGGGAGCGGTGTATCCGTCACGAACCCGAATCTGCGCCTTCGGATATCGTCTCTGCGCTTCGGGCGTAAGGTCGACCGTGACTCGGCGGAAGGCGCCCGATACGGCATCGGCGGGCAGCGGATACGCCAGTGCGTAGCGGGTTCGCACGCGTTCGATCATCTCGACAAAGGTCTGGTCGGCGCGGTCGGCCTTCAACGCTTCGCCGCCGCTTTGTTCGGCAAGGGTAAAGACGTCGGTCAGCGTGAAGTCCGGATTGCCTCCGCTGCGCGCGGCGCGGCTTCGCTCGGCCTTGCCGACCGCGATCGCATTGAAGATCGTGTTGGCCACAAACAACTCGCGCATCACGGCGTCGTTCGGAAC
Source organism: Acidobacteriota bacterium (assembly GCA_018268875.1). GTDB lineage: Bacteria > Acidobacteriota > Terriglobia > Bryobacterales > Bryobacteraceae > F-183. The sequence goes on along the minus strand of JAFDVT010000173.1, from coordinate 3,277 downwards.
TTTGTAATTGACGCCTCCATTGTCCGTGACGGCGATGATCGCCTTGCGGCCGGCGCGCGGCGCGAGGAGCTTTGCCGCTTCGATAACCGCTTCGTTGGTGGAGGTTCCGGAGCCGACATACGGGTTCTCAGGCGCGGACTGGATGCGGCGGGCGACGTCTTCAAGCGCCGACGTGAAGTCGAAGTGGAGCTTGGAGCGGCGTCCGTAAACGAGAATCGCCACCTCGTCGCCTTTGCGCAACTGCGACAGCGCTTGCGATGCCATGCGCGACATTTCCGCGATGTAGCGGCTCATGGAACCGCTGATGTCCAACAACAGCACGACGCTGAGCGGTTCGGCCTCGCGCCCGAAATACGTCAAGTGAACGGGTCGGGATGCGTCGGTCACGACAAAGTCGGACTTTTCAAGCGACGGAATCAGTCGCCGTCCTTGTGTCACCTGGACGTCCAGCCGGACCTCGGTAGCGCCGGCTTTGAACGTGGCAGCTTCAGGCTCCTGCTGTTGCTGCTGCTGCGCGGAAGCGCAGGCGCTCAGTACGATCAGTATGGATAGGAATTTGCGAACGAATCTCATAGCGGGCACTGCGGGCCACATCGACCATGGTAAGACTGCGCTGGTTCGCGCGTTAACGGGGGTCGACACCGACCGCCTTGCCGAAGAAAAGGCGCGCGGCATTTCGATCGACCTGGGCTTCGCGCATCTGGATCTGGCAAGCGGCGTTCACATCGGGCTGGTGGACGTTCCCGGGCACGAGCGTTTTGTCCGAAACATGCTGGCGGGCGTGGGCGGCATCGACTTCGTGCTGTTTGTGGTGGCGGCCAATGAGTCCATCAAGCCGCAAACACGCGAACATTTCGACATCTGTCGTTTGCTGCGGATCGAACGCGGCATCGTGGTTCTGACGAAGGCCGACTTAGCCGGCCCCGACATGGTGGAACTGGTACGAATGGAGTTTGAGGAGTTCGCGGCCGGGTCATTTCTCGAAGGCGCGCCGGTCGCGGCGGTAAGTTCGACGACCGGTGACGGGATCGAGCACCTCAAAACGGAGATCGGCAGATTGGCAGCCACGATTCCTCCTAAAAGTTCGAACAAACGCGCGCGGCTTCCCGTGGACCGCGCATTCAGCATAAAAGGCTTCGGTACGGTCGCTACCGGAACGCTGTACACCGGTGCGATTCAGGCCGGGCAGGAACTGCAACTGCATCCCAGCGGCGAGCGCGTGCGCGTACGAGGGTTGCAAGTGCATGGCCGCTCCGCCGAGCGCGCGGTCGCGGGTCAACGCACGGCCGTGAACCTTGCGGGCGTGGAAGCGAGCCTCCTGCGGCGAGGCACAGTGTTGGCGGAACCGGGCGTATTGCAATCGACGACGCGGTTCGACGCAGAACTGGAACTGCTTCCCAGCGCAAAGCCGCTGAAGCATCAGGCGCCGGTCCATCTGCATGCGGGCGCGGCCGTGATCGAAGCCGAGGTACGGCTGCTGAGCCAGACCGCGCCAGTGGAACCCGGGGGAACCGCGATGGCTCGCATCGTCCTTCGTGAACCGGCGTTGCTACTGCCGGGCGATCGCTTTATCATCCGCATGTTTTCGCCGGTGACAACCATTGGCGGAGGCACAGTGCTGGACATCGATCCACCGGTGCGCTTGCGCCGAGCACAGACGATGAGCCGGTTGCGCACTCTGCTGCGTGACGATCCGACAGTGACGCTCGCGCTATTGGTGCGGGAAAGCCGCTTCGGCCTGACGGCGGATGCGATTGCGGCTCGCACAGGCTGGACCAGTGCGGAGATCGAGAAGACGGGCGCGAAGCAGCCTCGACTCGGATCGAACTACGTCGACGAGGCATGGGCCGCGGACGTCGCACAACAGATACGGACAACGGTCATGGAGTATCACCGGCAGCATCCGCTTGCGGCGGGCATGTCGCGCGAGGATCTGCGCAGCCGCTTGCTGGCGGACGCGCCGGCGGAACTGTTTGAGGCCTTGTTGCACCAGACGCGGGAACTGGTAGTGGAAGGCGAGCACATCCGCTCGCGATCGCATCACGTCTCACTAGCGGCGGATGAAGAAGCGGCGCTACGACAGATCGAACAAGCGTTCGCGGAAGCGGGCCTGGCGGTCCCGGCCACGCCCGAAGTATTGGCGAAGTCCAACGTGGGAAAGGATCGCGCAAAAACCTTGCTGGCGATGCTGCTGAAGCAGAAACGGCTGATGCGCGCGGCGGACGACCTCATCTTTCACACAGGGGCGATCCACGAACTGGCGGCGCGGCTTGCGTCGCGAAAAGGGCAGAAATTCAGCGTGCCGGAGTTCAAGGATTGGACAGGCGTGTCGCGCAAATACGCCATTCCGTTGCTTGAACTCCTGGATCGCGAACGTATCACGCGGCGCGAAGGCGACGGCCGCGTGGTGCTTTAACTACGCCCAAAGATCCTGCAGAATTTTGCCCTTCACAAGTTCGCGTGGCTGGTTCAGGTGGTTGAACACCTCCATCGTGGGGTTGATGCCAAGAGCGTAGTAAATCGTCGCCAGGAGGTCCGTCGGATGGACGGCCTTGTCCTTCGGCGACGAGGCCGTGGCATCGCTTTCGCCGTACTGGCGGCCTGCCGAAACACCAGCGCCCGCGACGATGGAACTGTAGCAATAGGGCCAATGATCGCGCCCGTCGGGGGCATTGGTGTTGCCAGACGTCGAGACGCCAATGCGCGGACTGCGGCCGAACTCGCCCACGGCGACGACAAGCGTTTCCTTCAACAATCCCCGGTCATGCATGTCTTCGAGCAAGGCGCTCAACGCGCGGTCGAGCTTGGGGCAGTGCAGGTTTTTTAGCGGGCGGAAGTTGGACGCGTGCGTGTCCCACGAATCGGTTTCGGCGTCGCCGTTCGCGACCGAGGGCCAGTTCATCTGCACGAAGCGTGTGCCGGCTTCGATCAGGCGGCGCGACAACAGAAGGCCCTGGCCGAAAGTGGTCATGCCGTAGCGCTCGCGAACATTAGCCGGTTCCTTGCCGAGTTCGAACGCATCGCGAGCTTTGCCGGACAGAACAAGATCGTACGCCTTGGCGTAATATTCGTCGACAGCCTGTTTATTCAGGGCTTTTTCGAGATCCGGCATCGAACCATTGATGCCCTTGAGCAACGCGAAGCGTTCTTTCAGGCGGTCGGCGGGACCCTCGTCGCGCAACGTGAGGTCATCGACGGAGATAGGCTTTGCGGGGTCCTGATAGAGGCGATACGGATCGTACGCTTTGCCCAGAAAACCGGCCGCGCCACCCTTGCC
>JAFDVT010000172.1 GCA_018268875.1 Acidobacteriota bacterium | reverse complement strand
TTGCGGAAGAAGGTGGATGGCCCGGAGGAGCCAAAGCTCATTCATACGGTTCGCGGGGTCGGGTACACCCTTCGCGATCGAAGTACCTGAGCCATGCTACCGATCCGCGTAAGGCTCACACTCATCTACAGCGCGCTGCTTTTCCTGGCGTTGTTTGCGTCGGGCACAGCAGTTGTTACGTTGCTGCGGCAGCGGCTCAACGCCCGGCTGGACGAAGCGCTCGACCGGCGGCTGCAAGGTGTCGAAAACTTTCTGATTCGCGAAACCACTGCCGCTACAGCCGGCAAGATCCCGGACGAGCTTGCCGAATACGCGTCGACACAGCCGGAAGGCCATCTGATTGAGGTGCGCGAAGCAGGCAACGGCATTCTGCTGAAGAGCGACCCGGTGCCGTACGCCTCGCGCCTCCGCACCCGGACCTTCGGGATGTACGGCAAACAGTACGACACCAAAGCCTGGGGCTCCACCGAAGCGATTGCCGAATCTGTGGAAGAGATACGGTTTCTGTTTCTCTGGTCGTCTCCGGTTCTTCTGGCGTTGATCGGCCTGAGCGGCTATTGGCTCAGCAGCCGTTCGTTGCGTCCTGTAGACGAGATGACGCAGGCGGCGCGCCGGATCGGCGCGGAGGATCTGGCGGCGAGGCTCCGCGTGCCTCCGAGCAACGATGAGATCAGCCGTTTGGCCGAGGCCTGGAACGAGATGCTGAAGCGGCTGGAAGATTCGTTCACGCGTATGCAGCGGTTTACCGCGGACGCCGCGCACGAGCTGCGGACTCCGCTCGCCGCGCTTCGCACGACGGCGGAATTGTCACTGCGCCGTTCACGTAACAATGACGAATACCAGCAGGCCCTTCGTCAAGTTGTGGAGATCTCACATCGCATGCAGGCTCTTAGCGAGACGTTGCTGGCGATCGCGAGAGGCCAGGTGCCGAATATCGAGCCCGGCAAAGTAACCACAAACATTGGCGAACTGATGGACAGTCTGGCCACTGAGATTCAGCCGTTGATCGATGACAAAGGATTGCACCTGGTTTGCAATCTGAAGCCGGTCTTCGCCGAAGTGGACGCCGATAGCATTCGCAGGGTGGCGGCGATCCTTCTCGACAACGCGATGAAGTACACGCCGCGAGACGGCACGATTACGTTGCAAACAGAAGATTTGGGCAAAACGATTGTCCTTCGCGTGACGGACAACGGTTCCGGAATCCCCGCAGACGAGCTTCCCAGAATTTTCGACCGGTTCTACCGCGTCGATGCGTCGCGAGACCGCCAGACCGGTGGTTTTGGTTTGGGACTTGCGATCGCGCGCCAAATCGCGACCGCGCACGGTGGCAGTCTGGAGGCTACCAGCGCCGTTGGCAACGGTAGTTCATTTGCGCTAACTCTCTCGAAAACTCCCGCAAGCGGCGGTTGTTGAGCCAGGCGATTTATTGCGCGAGCCAGCGAAGAAACCAGGCGAGATTGCGTTCCATCGTGTCTCGAATGTGCGCGGGCTCGGCAAATCCGTGGCCTTCGCGCGGGTACACCGTGTGCACGACTTCAACATGATTGTCGACCAGGGCGCGGTGGATTTCGCCGTTGTGGTTGATGTCGAGCGCCCCGACCTGCAGCAGGCTGGGCGTGCGAACGTCCTTCAGGCGGCTTCGCGGGGAATGGCGATTGTAGTTCTCGGGAACTTCCCAAGGAGTTCCGCCGAAGTACGACCACAAAACCTCTTTCGGTCCGTCGGATTGGCCGTAGTAGGTGATCCAGTCGGTGGCGGGCGCTCCGATGGAGGCAGCCTTGAAGCGGTTCGTTTTCGTGATCGTCGCGATGGTGAGATACCCGCCGTAGCTCCAGCCGGCGATGCCCAGGCGGTCCGGATTCGCGATGCCCTGGGCGATCAGGTAGTCGACACCGGACATCACGTCCTCGAAGTCGCCTTCCCCTTGTGACAAGGCGTTCTTTTTGCGAATGCGCGCGCCGTAATTCACCGAGCCGCGAAAGTTTGGGTTGAAGACCGCGATGCCGTTTTGCAGGAGCGCCTGAACCGGGTAAACGCTTGGCGTTGGGAAGGCATCCAGCGTCACACCGGTGGGGCCTCCGTGGAGCTCGACGAGCAATGGGACTGGCTTTTGCGGCGTGTAGCCCACCGGGAGCCAAAGCATGCCTTCCATCGGTTCTCCGTCCTTGGAGGTCCATTTCACCGGCCGGGATTCGAACGCGGGATACTGCGTTTCGATCTCCGCGAAGGCGTTGGTCAATCGCTTGGGCTTGCCGTTTTCAAACAGCGTGATTTCCGGGGGATGGTTCCGCGCCGGACGTAGATAGAGAAGCCGTCCGCCGTTCGCAGACAGGCTGGGCGCACCGGCGATTCCTTCGAGCACTGTTTCTGCCTTGTTGCTGCTGAGATCGTGACGGATGACGCGATCGTAGACACCGGTTCCCGCGGTGTAGGTGAGTTTCGACGAATCCGGCGACCAAGTGAAAGCGTTGCCTCCACGAAAGACGTCGAACGGTTTGTCGCGCGTGATGTACCGAATCCCACCAGCGCCATCCGATCCAATCAGTGCAACATCGCGCTGCTCGAAGTAGTTCATCGAACCGCACTGCGAATGGAACGCGACCAGCTTTCCGTCCGGCGAGATGGATGGATCGGCATCCCGGCCGGGCTGTTCCACGAGTGGCTTCACGGATCGGTTCGCGAGGTCCACGCGGTAGAGGTCGGTCTGCAGGGTGTCCTGGTTGAGTGGCGTTTTTTGCGCGGCGTAGACGGCAAAGGCATTCGACAGGGCGAATGAGACGACGTGATGCTGTCCCGCGGTCAACTGGCGCGCAGGTCCACCGTCGAGGGGTTGCAGGAAAAGGCGGGACCAACGGGGATATTCGCCCGAAACTTCGGGGTCGGCGGGCTTGGCGTTGTCGAGTGCTAGGTAACCGATGGACTTCCCATCAGGCGACCAGTGGAACGTCGAGACCGGTGTTGGCGAATTCGTGAGGATGCGAACTTTATTGGTCTGAAAGTTGTAAAGACAAACCTGTCCGTTCGCCACGTAGGCGAGAGTTTTCGCATCGGGCGACCAGCGTGGCCGCGCACCCTTCTGGAGCACGCGCGGCTTGACGGCAGCCACGGGCGAAATATAAATCTCGCCCTTTTGCACCCACACAAACTCCGAACCGTCAGGACGCAGTTGTGGATCGCTGAGCCGCGCGATGCTGAGAATTGCTTGGACGGTCCAGCTAGGCAATGATTTCCTTGATGGGCGAACCGTAGTCGATTTCGATGCGCTTGCGGCCAGGGACGTCGAGGCGCTTGGGGTCGATGCCCAACTGGTGCAAGACCGTAGCGTGAATGTCGGTGACGTAGTGACGGTGTTCCACGGCGTGGAAGCCAATCTCATCGGTGGCGCCGTGAACCTCGCCGGCCTTGATGCCGCCGCCGGCCATCCAAACGGAGAAGCCGAAGGGATGATGGTCGCGTCCGTTCGATTGTTCCGCGCCCGGCGTACGGCCAAACTCCGTGGCCCAGACGACGAGGGTTTCATCGAGCAAGCCGCGCTGCTTGAGGTCTTGCAGCAGGCCCGCGACGGGCTTGTCGGTTTGCGCGGCGAGATCGGTGTGATTCTTCTTGAGGTCCTTGTGCGCGTCCCAGGCGTTGCCGGACCCGCCGTGATACACCTGCACAAAGCGAACGCCGCGTTCGGAGAGGCGGCGGGCCGCCAGACACACCTCGCCGAAAGGCTTGGTGACCTCCTGGTCGATGCCGTACAACTTCTTGACGCTTTCGCTTTCCGGCTTGTAGTCGATGGCTTCAGGTGCGGCCATCTGCATGCGGTAAGCGAGTTCGTAGGACTTGATGCGTGCCTTGAGCGCCGGGTCCGAAGGATATTCGACACCGGAGAGCCCGTTCAGCTTGCTCAGGAGCTCGAATTCGCGCTGTTGCTCTTCCCGGTAGACGCCGGAACCGGGGCTCGAAAAAGGCAGCGGATTCTTGGGGTCGACTTCCAGGCGCACGCCCGCGTGTTCCGGTCCAAGGTAGCCGGAGCCATGTGTTCCGACGCCACCGCAGCAATCGCCCGGGGGCTGGCCAAGAACAACGAAAGCAGGCAGATTTTCATTCAGCGAGCCCAGGCCGTAGTGGGCCCAGGAGCCGAGCGTCGGCAGATATCCGTCAAAGATATGGCGTCCGGTGTGGAATTGTAGGATGGCGCCATGATCGTTGTCAGTGGTCCACACGGAGCGAATGAGCGAAACCTCGTGCATCTGGTCGCCCAGGTGCGGGAACCAGTCGCTGACGTCGACGCCGTTTTTGCCACGTTTCTTGTACCCAGTCTGCATCGGGTAAAGAGTCATCTTGATCTGGTGTTGACCGGGGACAAACGCCTTCAGGTTCTCTTTCACGAACGCGTTGTTCAGCACGTCCTTCATTGGCGTTTCGGAAAGGTGTTTGCCCGCGTATTTGTTGAGGTCCGGCTTCGGGTCGAACGATTCGACGTGGCTTACGCCGCCGAGCATGAACATCCAGATGACACGCTTGGCTTTGGGCGCGAAGTGCGGCTTGCCGTCCGGAAGATGCCAGCCGGATTCATCGTTCCCGGCGAGCGCTTTGCGCGGCAGCAAGGTGCCGAGCGCCAGCCCGGTAAGACCCATCGACGTATCCGCAAGGAAATGCCTGCGGGAACGGCCATCGGAACAAAGCCTGGTCTTGGACATAAAAGCCTCTTCTTCCTTATCGAACGGTCACAAAATCATTGTGATTGAACAGTACGTGAACCAGGCTCTCGCGAGCGCGCTGGTCCGGGTCGGTGGACGGTTTCACGAGTGCTTCGGGCCCGTTGGCAAAGGCATTCAGCTTGCTGGAATCGCGGTATAGCGCCGCCTGATTGGCCAGATACGCGGTCGACGCCGTGAGTTCGGCGGCGGTGGCTGGACGGCCCAACACTCGCTCGAAAGCCGTCATTACAAATTTCTTCGAATCGGGGACCGCAATTTGCGCGGCCAGCGTCCGGGCAACCGTAAAACTAAGCGGCCCGTTTGCCAATGCCAGCGCTTGCTGTGGAACGATGCTGACCGAGCGCTCGAAGCACTCGATCGGGCTCGCCGCGTCAAATGCCTGCGCGACATCCATCTGCAGGTCCGGCGCGGTGCGGAAATAGATCGTGCGGCGGAAGATAGTGTCGCCCTTCTTCTCGTCGATATCGGGCCCACCCATCGTCATGTCGAGCTTGCCGGCGGTGGCCAGCATGCTGTCGCGGACGACCTCCGCTTCCATCCGCCTTGTGTTCATGGAACCGAGGTAGATGTTGTCCGGGTCGGCTTTGGCGTTGGCCGCACTCGGAGCGCTGGACATTTTGTACGTGTCAGAGGTCACCATGAGGCGGTGCATCGCCTTCATGTCCCAACCCTTGTCCATAAATTCGACGGCGAGCCAGTCCAACAGTTCCGGATGGGTTGGCGCTTTGCCGCTGCGTCCGAAGTTGAAGACCGTCGAAACCAACGGCTTGCCAAAATGGCGCGCCCACATGTCGTTGATCGCCACACGAGCGGTCAACGGATTGTCCTTCGACGCGATGAAGTTGGCCAGAGCGAGCCGGCGTCCGGAACTTGTGGTTGGATACTTCGGTCCGATGGCGGTGTAGCCCTCGGCGGGCTCCTTCAATAGCTTGGCGGCCTCGTCGAGCTTGGCGGTGGCTTTGGCGAGTTTCTTTTCGTCGCTTCCGGCAAGGTCGAATTCGTAGCGAGCCGCGATCAGGGCGGCGTCGGCATGGAGGCGGTTGGCCTCGCGCTCGAGCTTGCGGGCTTCAACAGCCAGGTCTTCGGAATTGGCGGGGACCGGCGTTTGGATGGCGGCGGCGTCCGCTTTGATCCGGGCTTCCAGCGCGGGCAGATCCGCCTTGGCGGCTTCGACGCGGCGCTCCGCCGCACGAATCAGAGCCTCTGGTTCGGGTTTTGCCTTCGCCTTTTTGAGATCTGCTTCCGCCTTTTCGATCTTGGCTTTTGCCTGGGCGATCAGATCGTCCGGAATAAACGCGCGGCTGTCGGGGAAATAATCCTCAACCGGCAGCGACACTGGCTTGATGTTCAGTTCCGGCTTGCCGAAGAGCCTCGGCACTGCGGGTTGGAGCGGTGTGGACTGATCAGGCGTTGCTTCGTTGCCGCGAATAAAACGGTAGGTTGGCCGCGATGCGTCCGCATCATACACGCGCGGCATGCCGTCTTTGAGAATGTCGGCTTCCCCTTTGACACGGTCCGTCCGGACCTCGTGCGGTTCGAAAAAGGCGCGAAAACGATAGTAATCGGCTTGGGGAATGGGATCGTATTTATGGTTGTGGCAGCGGGCGCATTTCAGCGTCAGGCCCATAAAGCCGGCCGAGGTGTATTCGACGACGTCGCTCAGCCAGACATTGCGGTTGAACAGGTACCAACTGCGGGCGAGGTATCCTGTGGCGCGGGCGACCGAAGGGTCGCCGGGCGCGAGTTCGTCACCGGCGATCATTTCCTGAATCATGCGGTCGTAGGGTTTGTTGGCGTTCAGCGCTTCGACCGTCCAGTCGCGCCAGCGCCAGATGTGGCGCTGCGAGTAGCGAACCTGTCCGCTTTGGCGGTAGCCGTACCAATCGGAATAGCGCCAAATGTCCAACCAGTGCCGGCCCCAACGCTCCCCGTAGGCGTTGCTGGCAAGTAGGCGGTCCACCGTTTTGTCGTATGCTTTGGGATCCTTGTCGGCGAGGAAGGCCGCAAGCTCGGCCGGCGTCGGCGGAATGCCAACGAGGTCGAGATAGACGCGGCGCAGCAGCGTGGCCTTGGATGCCGGGCCAACGGCGGTTACGCCATGCTTGACGCGTTCGGCATCGACGAAGGCGTCGATCGGGTTGGCGAACTTTGCCGCGTTTGGAACGGTGGGACGCTGGGGATTGCGGAACGCCCAGTGTTTGCGAACCTCGGACAGTTCGACACCTTCGGGGTCCTTGGCGGGCGCTCCGTACTCGGCGCCGGCGCGAATCCAGTCCGCGATCTTCGCGATATCGGCGTCGGCGAGCTTCTTGCCGTTAAACGGCATGTTGGGCGTCGAAATATGGGCGACTACTTTGTACAGCGGGGATTCTTCGGGTTTGCCCGGCAGCACCACGGGCCCATGTTCACTGCCTTTGAGCATGGCGGCGCGCGAGGATAAATCCAAGCCGCCCTGGGCCGCGCTCGCGTTGTGACATGGAATGCAGCTCTTCTGAAAGAGCGGTTTGATGTGAACGGAATACAAATCCGCCTGTTGCGCCGGGCTCACTAAGGCAGCCGCGAAGCCACAGGCGGCCACAAAAAACAGGCTTCGCATGGTTCTACCCACAGCTTAAACGAACGACAGCGCGGATAAATGGTATGTCCAGTGCGCAGGACGTGAAGATTGAATTTTCAAACCGCGTCCCGTACGCTGGAAACCTAGGTTAGCCACCCTTGCTCGAGGTCATTCATCATTTCCCGGAGATCGACTTTGATCGGCCCGGCAAACACCACTATCAAGTCGCGTTCCATTGTGATGGCACGTGGGGTTATTCGCTCGTCCCGCTGACGGTAATTAACGGCTTGCGAGGGCCGAACCCCAACGGCGTACTTTGCTTCGGCGGCACACACGGCAACGAATACGAAGGCCAGGTCGGCGTGAAGCGCCTGTGCGCGGATCTCGATCCCGCCGTGATGACCGGCCGGGTCATTCTTGTTCCGCAATTGAGCGCCAGCGCCTGCATTGCAAATTCACGCATTTCGCCTCTCGACGGCGTGAATATGAACCGGGCGTTTCCGGGCAATCCCCGCGGTACGATTTCCTATCGCATTGCCAACTTTGTCAAAACCGCTCTGTTCCCGCGGGCGCGCATCGTGATGGACTTGCATTCAGGCGGGATGGAAGGCGCATTTCCGCACTGTACGTCGTTTCATCCGATCCCCGATCGGGCGCAGTGCGCCGAGACAGCCCAACTCGCCAGACTGTTCGATCCGCCATTTTCGTTCATCTATTCGAGTGCGATGGCGTCCGGCCTGTTGACCGACGAAGCGGAACTCGAAGGCAAGATCACCATCGGCGGGGAGTTGGGTGCCGGAGCGTCCGTCGACCGTATGGGTGTGAAATTCGCCTACGAAGGTGTGTTGAACGCGCTGCGGCACTACGGGTTGCTCGAAGGCGAGGTTCGCAAGGTGCGGCCGGAGTCGGAAGGTCCGACGCGGCTGATTGAAGCGACACGCATGGAAGCGTACGTTCCCGCGCCACGCGACGGTGTTTGGGAACCGGTGACAGCGCCGGGCGAAGCCGTCCGGCAAGGGCAGTTATTGGGCCGCCTGCACGATTTTTCCGATCACACATCGGCACCGGTGGAGATCGTTTCGCCCCGGGACGGCTGGATCGCGATGATGCACCTTTCCGCTCGCCCCGCCAAAGGGCAGACATTGTTCGTTGTTGCCGAAGAACGGGACTGGAGCGAGGTGCTCGGTTGAAGATCGTTGACGTTGAGTTGATGGTTCTGAAGTCGGAAGGACTGTACAACAAGCCGGACGGCGCCGAAGAGCCGTTAGGTCCGACCTTCATGGGATTGGTGAAAGTCACCACGGACGCCGGCATTGTTGGCTACTCCGACATGGAAACGGCGGCGCCTGTTGCCAAAGCCTGCGTTGACACTCCGAAGTGGAGCAAGGACGAGGGCATGGAGTTCATGGACGGCCTGAAATCCTTGCTTGTCGGCCAGAATCCGCTGGAAGTGGAACGGCTTTGGTACCGCATGTATCGCGGGTCGATCTACTACGGACGGCGCGGGGCGGCGATCCAAACGATTTCCGCGATTGATATCGCGTTGTGGGACATCTGCGGCAAGGCCTATGGACAGCCGGTGCATGTGTTGCTCGGCGGCAAGTGGCGGAACAAGGTGAAGGCGTACGGAAGCACGCTGTTCCGTCCCACGCCCGATGCCATGCGCGAAGCCGCAAAGGTCTATCTGGACCAAGGATTCGAAGCCGTCAAGTTCGGCTGGGGTGACTTTGGAAAAGACAGGCGGATGGATGTTCGCCTCGTGGAAGCGGGCCGTGAGGCCCTGGGCGACAAGGACCTGATGGTCGATACTGGCTGGTTCGTCGAACGGACACCGAAGGAAGCCATGCAGATCGTCAAGGCGATCGAGCAGTTCGAGCCCTACTTCGTTGAAGAGCTTCTGCATCCGGAAGATTACGACGGCTACCGGCAGGTGGCGCAATCGACGCATCTGCGAATCGCCTGCGGCGAGCAGGAAGCGACCGACTGGGGCTTTCAGATGCTCATCGAGCGCGGCGGCGTGGACGTTCTCCAGCCGGACCTGTCGCGCTGTGGCGGGCTAACCGTCGGACGAAAGATCGTTCATATGGCCGAACGGGCAAACCGGCTCGTGATACCGCATTCGTGGTCGAGCGATTTGCTAACGGCGGCCTCGCTTCATTTATTGGCGTTCCAGCGGCGCGCCGAGTTCGTCGAATTTAATACATCACAAGGCCCATTGAGCCGGCTTTTGATCCGCGAACCATTAGCGTTGAAGGACGGGTTCCTGGAGGTGCCGGATGGTCCAGGGTTGGGAGTAGAGGTAAATCATGCAGTCATCGATCAATACCGTGTTGCCTAGCGTGGAACACGACATCGCGCTCTGCGAATTCGTAGAGAAGACTTTATACACAGCGGTGGTGTCGGACGCGCTCGATCAGTTGGGCGCGCGCAACCAGGCCATGCGGGAATTCATCCGGCCCGTGTACCCGGACGCGAGGCTCGCGGGCTGGGCAAGAACCATTTCGTGCTCGGACCTGTACCACATTCCGGACGATCCCTACGGAATTGAGATCGAAGCCGTGGACAGTCTGCTGCCCGGTGAAGTGGCTGTCGTCGGCACGCAAGGTTCGATTCGCAACGCCCCCTGGGGCGAACTGCTGTCCACCGCCTCACGTGCTCGCGGAGCGCGAGGCGCGGTTGTCGACGGACTGGTTCGCGACGTCCGTAAGATCGAGGAACTGGGCTTCCCCGTGTTTGCGACCGGAATCAAGCCGGTGGATTCGATGGGCCGAGGTCTTGTGACGGCCTATCAGGTCCCAGTTGAGTGCGGCGGTGTTCTGGTGCATCCTGGCGATTTCGTCTTCTCGGATTTTGACGGCACTGTCGTGATCCCCAAGGCGATGGTGAAGGAAGTGGTGGAACTGGCGGCCGACAAGGTCAATCGCGAAAACAATTCGCGCAACGAGTTGATGAAGGGCGCCTATCTTCGCGACGTTTTTGAAAAGTACGGCGTGCTGTAATAACCGCCTCGGCTGCGCGGCGCGTTTCTGAATCAAACAGCAAAAAAAGAAGGGCCTTCCACTACGGAAGGCCCTTTTCACAGTTAGGGGTCGATCAGAAATACAACTTCAGCCCAAGCTGTCCGATGCGCGCATCCTTGGCGGAGAAGATCCGTCCTCCCTGGGTGGGAAGTTCGATGTTCGCATTGGGGTTGTTCAGTTGCGTATGGTTCAGCGAGTTGAAGGCCTCGGCGCGGAACTGCAGGTAGAACCGCTCGGTGAAGCGGAAGTTCTTGAAGATCGAAGCGTCGAGGTTGGTCAGCGCCGGACCGCGCAGGATGTTGCGTCCCGCGTTGCCGATGGTGAACGGCGCCGGAACCCGGAAGTCCGCGATATTGAAGCAGCGCTCCACCGTGCAGCTATCGACCTTGCCGGTGCCGATCACGTCCGGACGGCGGGCATAGGCGAACGCGACGTTTGCCGGATCGCTCGCGATGGTCGGGGTGAACGGGAACCCTCCCTGGTTGGTGAAGATGCCGCCCAGCTGCCAGCCGCCGAGGAAAGCGTCCGCCGCCGGGTGCATCCGCGATCCGAATGCCTTCCCGCGGCCGAACGGAAGTTCCCAGCCGCCGCTGATGACGAGGCGATGGCCCACATCCAGATTGGATAGGCCGCGCATCGACGCGCGGTTGAACGGATTGTCGATGCCATCGCCGCCGCCTTGGTCGTTGGTTGAGCTATCGATGGATTTGCTCTTGGCAAACGAAACCAGGAAGTTCACGCCCTTGGAGAAGCGCTGTTCGAGCTTCAGTTCCAAAGCGTGATAGTTGCTGTTGTTCGAGTTGTCGTAGAAGCTTCCGGTGCCAAGCAGAGGGTTGGGACGCCGCTGCTGGAAGGGACGCAAGTCGGTCGAACTCACCTGCGGCAGGTTCATCGGAAGAGAGAATTCGAGATACGTGCCCTTGTTGCCGACATAAGCCGCTTCCACCGACATGTTGCGGGTCAACTGCTGCTGCACCGCGAAGTTCCACTGGTACATGGTGGGCGTCTTCATTTTGGGGTTGAAGCCGAAGGTCAGTGGAGTGGTGAAGTTGGCATTGGAGTCGAACGGCGCGAAGAAGTTCTGCACTTGTAGGGTGGGCAAACCATTGACGGTCGCCTGCTGCTTGCTCTCGTCGACGATGAAGGGGACGTTGATGATGGGAGCGCTAACGGCGTTATTGCCGTTCGGCATCATGTAGAAGATACCCGCGCCCGTACGGATCACCGTCTTGCCGTGGCCGAAGGGACGCCAGGCGAGTCCGAGACGCGGCGCGATGTCGTTGTAGGTGTTGTACAGCAGTTTGTTCGGCAGGCCCACGTCGGTGGCCTTGACGATCTGGTTGGCAAATCGCGGGTAGGCGTATTGCGCCACCTGTTGCGACACCAGATTGATCTTGCCGTTGTACGTCGAAGCCTCCCATAGCTGGGTGTCGAAGTTGAAGCGGGCGGACTGTCCGAGCATTGCCGTGGGACGCAGGTTCAACTCATAGCGCAGGCCGAGGTTCAAGGTGAGATTGCGGCTGACCTTCCAGTCGTCCTGCACATAGAAGTGATAGCGCTTTTCGTACATGCCGAACAGGTTGCGAGGAAAGCTACGGGCGCCGGAGGTGGGAAAGCCGGTCAGGAAGTCGGCAAAGCCGTTGCCGCTGTAGGTGCCGGTGAACGAAAAGCTGCCGCGAGAGTTCGCCGAATTGGTGGAAGTCAGACGGTAATCGCGCAGGTCGGCTCCGATTTTGAGGGTGTGAGAACCGCGAATAATCGAGAGATTTTCGACGATCTCATACATGTTGGTCGGGTTCACGAGCGGCTGGAACGCGTTGCCGGGGATGCCCTGGAAACCCGTGATGCCGAGGTTCGGGAAGCCGGGGAAGTTCTGGCTGGTGAATTCAAATCCGCCGATGCCCGATAGCCCGGTGTGATTGGTGCCAAGGCCCTGATTGTAGTTGCCATTGTGCATGCGCGTATAGCCGAGGCGCAGTTCGTTCACCACGGTGGGTGAAAAGATGTGCGTTTCGGTCGCCACCAGGTTCTGTACGCGCTGGCGCTGGGTGGAACCGCCGGCCTGCGGCAACGCGCCCGGATTGAACGCTTCGAGATGATTGATCGAGTAGCGGACCGCCATCGAGTCCCGTTCCGAGAAGATGTGGTCGTAACGGGCGTTGCCCTGGTTCCCATCGGCGCGGAACGGGGCCGCGTAGGCAAAGGTGCCCGTGGCGGTGTTGGCCAGCGGCAGGAACTTCAGGAAGTACGCCGTTGAAGGGTTGATCCGGTTGGTCGGGATGACATTTCCGGCGAACTGCTGACCCGTCAGGGGATCACGCACGGCCGTAGAGAGTGCGCTGAAGTCACCCCGGCGGAACGCCTCACTCGGCACCACAACGTTGAACGTACGTCCCTGGCGTACGCGTGAGCCTTCATAGTTGATGAAGAAGAAACTCTTGTTCTCGCCGTTGAACTTCGGCAATTTGACGGGTCCGCCGAGAGCGAAACCGAACTGATTCTGCCGATAGGGTGGCTTGCGCGCGATGAAGAAGTTGCGGGCATCGAACTTGTCGTTGCGCAGGAACTCGTAAAGCGCGCCGTGATACTCATTCGTTCCGGACTTGATCGTGGCGTTGATGATCGCGTTGCCGCGGCCGTATTCAGCGGAGAACGAGTTGGCCTGCACCTTAAATTCCTGAATCGCGTCCACGGAGGGACGCAGCACCACGCCATCGAACAGCTGTTCGTTGATGCTGATGCCGTCCAGAAGGAACTCCGTTTTGCCTTGCCGTCCGCCCGACACCGACACCATCGTGCCCCCGGCGGTGCCAGAGGTTCCGACGATCGCGCTGGGGAGAAGCGCGGCTAACTGAACAAAGTTTCGGCCGTTTAAAGGTAGATCGACAATACGCTTGTTGCTAATGACCTGGCCAATCGAGCCGGATTCGGTATTGACGATCGGCGCGGCGTCCTCGACCACTACGCGCTCGGTCGTGTTGCCGACGCGAACCCCAATATCAATGCGGGCCCGCTGGTCGACCTGCAGGACAATGCCTGTGGCCTCGGAGGTCTGGAAGCCGGGTACGGTGACGGTGACCGTGTAGGTGCCGCCAATCGGCAGGTAAGGAATTTCGTAGTCGCCGGTTTCGGAACTGACGGTGGAACGCTCTAACCCGGTAGATACGTTTTTGGCCGTCACCTTGGCGTTGGTGACGACAGCTCCGGTGGGATCGGTGATGCGCCCAACAATCGTGGCGGTGCTTTGGGCCCACATCGCAAATGAGAGTGCTGCGGACAAGATCAGCGCGCGGCTGAGAACTGACATAAGGAACTCCTCGAGTGGTGACCAACCAGGCGACGGCGTGTGCTTTCCCGCTACATGGGGGTGATTCGGCTCACGAGAAGAATACGAAACCCCTCTTAGCCCCTCCTGCTGTGCCTGACTTAGGGCAATGCTAGTTCGAATTGAGTTCGAACGCTGCGGGACCGTCCAGCAATCTGAACACTATCGCGAAAGGTGCCGCAAAACAGTGCCTATTTATTGTTGTGGATACGCTACTTGTCCAGCTAACCGGACCCCGCTCAATTGTGTCCAGGAACGTGGACGCCACCGAAACTGCGGAGAGCCGCGAGGCGTAGACTCTGTTACAGAAGAAGATGGTCAAACATCGCAGCCTTCCGACCCTCACCTTTGTCGCGCTGCTTGCCAACGCGGTCGCGCAAACCGCGCCAGAACCACCCAAAGAGCCCCAAATCACCAGTGTTTATCCAATCGCAGGAACCACTGGGCAACCCTTCGAAGTGACGATTCGCGGCAAGAATCTGCTAGGTTCCAAGCTGGTGTGGTTCACGGAGCCGCAAGCAACCGCGACCATTATCGACACCAAAGACGATGCGGTGCGGGCGCGTGTGACGTTCGCTGTTCCGCGCGATAGTTACGGCCTGCGCGTGATCACCGGGGCCGGAATGTCGAACGCCTTGAAGCTGAGAGCGGAGACGGCAGGCGAAGGCCGCACCTACGATGGACAGATCGCCAATCCAGGCGATATCGCGACGTACACACTGCATGCCAAGGCGGGCGAGACATATAGCTTTGATGTGAAGTCCGGGTTCAAGGCGATGGACCCGATGGTGACGATCTCTCAGAAGACCGGAAGTTGGTTCGATCCGGAACGCTTGCAGCCGGTCGCGTCGAATGACGAGACACTGTACTTTCCCGGCCTGTCGGCCGACGCGCACCTCGTGCACAAGTTCGACAAGGGAGGCGAGTACCTCGTCCGGGTGGCCTCGTTCACGGGCCAGGGTGGACCGGATCATGTCTACCGCTTGACCATTACGCCAGGCGCGACACCGGCGCCGTCCCTGCATCCGCAACTCGGTCCTTCGTGGGAAGAACGTCAGTTTACGCGGGCGATTACGGGAGACTGGATCTCGCAACTAGAAGCGCGTGGCAACGGGGCGCCGGCCAAAGATACAGTCGTTGAGACGTTCCGCGCTGTGCCGGAAAACGGCAACGGTCCGGTGCCTTCGTTTGTCCCTCCCGGGCTCGTCGAAGGGCGCATCACCAACCCCGCTGAAGCGCACGTGATCGACATTCGAATCGACAAGGCCCAGGAGCTTGCCGTGGAGATCGAAACTCCGGAGGCGACCATGCCGCGGTTCAATCCGGTTGTCCGGTTGATGGAGCCAAATGGTCACGAGCTCGTGACCAATGTCTATACCAAGCTCAATAACAACGGCCTGTACATGATGAAGATGATTCAGGCGAAGACGGCGTTTTCGCTCACCGCGCCGGGCGTCTACCGCATGCAGATTCGCAACATCACAACAGATCAGGGCGGCGCGGATTTCCGGTACCGGATACTCGTTCGTCCGCAGGTTCCGCATATCGGCAAGATGGTGACTTCGGTGGAACACGTGAATTTGCACCCAGGCGAAAGCCGCGCGATCACGGTGACCTTGGACCGCGAAGAAGAATTCGGCGGCACCGTGGCGCTGTCCGTCGACGGATTGCCTGCGGGCGTCATTGCGGTTCCCGCGCTCGAGAAACCTGTAGAACGTCCGCCGCTGCCGAATGGCGGTAGGTTGGAACGCTACGTCCCCAAGCCGCAAACGGCATCGGTGCTGCTGATTGCCGACGAGAGGGCGCAGCCGATCCAGGTGCCCGTTCCCGTGCGAGTGATTGCTCGAGCGGTCGTGAAGGGTCAGCTTCGCGACGCCGTTCCAGTGGCGGAAATACCGTTCTTGTTGGTGGCCAAGCCATGAAGAGATTCCTGACAGTCGCGTTGATCAGTTGCGGCCTTTTCGGACAGCAGCAGGCGGAGCAGCAGTTGGTTTCGATTCGCGTGGAGCCCGACGGTCGCACGCTGCGAGGAGTCGGCGCCTCCCAACAGATGCTGGTGATCGGCCGTTATGCGGATGGAATCGAAAAGGACCTTACCGGTTCTGCCAAGTGGACGTTGTCGGACCCGACGGCGGCGTCGATCAATGCCGATGCAGTGGTCGCCGCCAAGCGCGACGGTACAGTGCGGCTGACGGCGGATGCCCAGGGGCTAAAAGCGCAGGCAACGATCCGCATTGAAGACGCCACGGCGACACGCACGTTCGAATTTGCACGGGACATCGGCGGCATCCTCACCAAGCAAGGCTGTAACGGATCGGCCTGTCACGGCGGCGTGAAAGGCCGCGGCGGCTTGAAGCTTTCGGCTGGCGTTCTGAATCCCAAGGACGACTATGAATGGATCGTCAAGGGCGGCGGCTACCAAGTGCTGACGTCCGAAGTGAAAGGCGACCGTGTTCCCCGTATCAATCTCGCGGACCCGGCAAAGAGCCTGATCCTGCTGAAGCCGACGATGAGTGTTCCCCATGGCGGAGGGCGGCGTTTCACTGTCGGATCGCCCGCGTATGCGACGATCCTCCAGTGGGTGAATGACGGCGCGCCTTATGGGCCGGAGAAGAATCGCGAGAATCGTGTTGTGGCGCTGGAGGTCTATCCTCCTGTGGTGACGCTGGAAGACGGCGCGCAGCATAGGCTGCTCGTGACGGCCAAGTTCGCGGATGGGCGCCAGGAAGACTTCACGAATCAGGCACTGTGCGCGGTGAACGACAAATCGGTGGCATCGGTATCGAACTGCATCGTGAAGGCATCCCGGCTGGGAGAGACATCGGTACTGGTGCGGGCGGCGGGCCAAGCGGCGAGCGCCACCATCGGCGTGGTCGGCGCGCCGCTCTCCGCACAGGCGGCAAAGATGCCGGCGCCCGTGAACTACATTGACCGGCATGTGTTCGACAAGCTCAAGCGCTTCCGCATTCCGCTTTCGGAACTGTCGTCCGACGGGGAGTTCCTG
>JAFDVT010000171.1 GCA_018268875.1 Acidobacteriota bacterium | reverse complement strand
GGGTTCAACGGCGCGGGTTCACCTTCCGCCGAACCTCCTTGCCGGTTGGCCCCGGTGGCCGGTGAAGATCCGTTGCCTTGTTGCGGCTGTGACGAAGACGAAGGAGGCCGTCGCGTCGGCGGACGCACGGGACCCTGCGCCTCCAATACAAAGCAGGAAGAAGCAATGAGTAAAAGCAACAAACGGTACTGCATAGATGGATATGACCTCAGCGTTGGCAAGCCGGACAATAATACGTGGACCTGCCGCCTTGGCGGATCCGTTGAATTCTGCGGCCGCAATTGCGAACACAGGGTTCCCCTTCGCGATCATACACCGCGGCGGGATAATTTTCGCCCTCTCCAAAATGGCCCGGATCGGTGTACCCGCGGTACGCCGAAGACTTGGCTTCACGTAGTACGTCGGCCATCGCTTGATGCAGCGCGCGCAACTTCCGCACGCTCGCCTCGGCCAGTGGCTTTCCAGGACTCAACTTCGCCGCGAACAGCGCCTCCGCCGCGTAGATGTTCCCAAGTCCCGCGATGCGCGCTTGATCCATCAGGAACAGCTTTGCCGGCGTGCGTGGCGCCTTGCGAACCAGTTCCACGAACTGTTCGAATGGCATGTCCTCGGGCTCCGGACCCAAGGCTGGCTTGTACCCGGCCTCGCGAAGGTGCATCTTTCCCAACGCGCGAGGATCTTCGAATACCAGTCCCGCGCCGTTTGCGAACTCGAACCACGCCCGCGTTGCGGCATTCCGGAAACGTACATCTGGAATGACGAACAGATTGCCCGTCATGCGCAGATGAATTTCCAGAACGTGATTGGACGTGAGGTCGATCAGGATATGTTTGCCGGTCCGGCGCACGGCCACGATCGCGGCCCCGATGGTTCCGGCAAGTACGTCTTCCGGCGCTTGCGGCCGCGTTACCGAGGGACGCACAATCTGTCCGGCAACAATCGCCGGCGAGCCAGCGGGCAACTGCTCGCGCAGCCGCCGCGCCACCGCCTCGACCTCAGGCAATTCCGGCAGACGGCGTTACCGTCCTTTGCTCAACCGCCGGAAGTAATCCGCAACCTTGTCCGCGTAGCCGTCCGGTGGACGTTCGCTCGCCGCATTGCGAACCTGCCCGCCGCGCGATTCGTCGAGCTTCCGCCGCAGCATCAGTTCCAACGCCTCGATGTTCGGCATCACCTGGCGGCGCAACCGTTCTTCGAGCTCCGGTCCCTGCGGCAGTTTCGAGAAATCCATCCGCTGCAGTTCGTTGAACGCGTCGCCGAACTCGCGAGCGAGTTCCGGATTGTCACGCAGCGTCTGGCGAATCTGCGCCATGTCGCGCGACGCCTCGCGTAGCGCACGTTCCGCGCTCTCCGCCGGCAGGACACGCCCGCCCAGAGGACCGCCGTTCCAAGGTCCGCCGCCAAACGCGCCACCATCGCGTGCGCCGCCAACCTCGCGGCCGCCGCCCTGTTGACCCTGCTGTTGGCCACCCTGTCCTTGCTGCTGCCCGCCGCCTTGCTGACCGCCTTGTCCTTGTTGACCTTGTTGGCCCTGCTGCTGACCTTGGCCTTGCTGGCCCTGCTGTCCTTGTTGACGACCCTGCTGCTGGCCTTGCCCTTGCTGCCCTTGTTGCCCTTGCTGTTGACCTTGTTGCTGGCCTTGACCCTGTTGACCTTGCTGCTGGCCGCGCATCAGTTGCTGCAACTGGCTCCGCATCCGCTCCACGCGTTCGAGCGCCTGTTCTACTTCCTTATCCTGCTTGCTGCCGCCGGCGCCGCCGGCCTTCTCCTGGTCGTTGGACTTCGCATTCGGATCCAACGCAGCCTGCGCCTTGCGAACCTGTTCGCGAAGCCGTTCCACGGACTCGGTGGCGCTTTCCTCGGCACCCATCAGGTACCGGCCCTGGCCACGGCGAATCCAGCCCGAACTTTGCTTCATGCGGCGCTGCGTTTCCGAGCCCTGCAGGTCGCCCAATGCCTCGCGCAATTGCGACGCGGCCTTCGGTTGCGTACCCGCCATGTTCGACATGGCCTTCTGCATCTTCCGTTCCAGGTCATCCAACTGCGACGAGATCTTATCTTTCTCGGAAGCCAATTCCTCGTTCTTGGCGCGATCCGTACCCGGCTTGCCGCCGCCGTACGCTTCCTTCATCTTTTTTTCGAACTCCGCCTGCCGCCGTGCGACTTCATCGGCCTGCTGACTGACGTTGCCCAGCGCATCCTGCGACTCCTGTTGCCGCATCTGCTGCACCGATTGCCGCGCTTCCTGCAAACGGTCGGCCGCGCGCTGCGACCCCGCTCGCGCCTGTTCCGGCGACTGCTGCGAACGGCGCATGTCCTCAATCGCCTGCTTCAACCGATCGAGCGTCTGCTGCAACTGCCGGTCTTGTTGACGCTGCTGCGGCGAGGAACTCTGTTGTTGTTGCTGCCCCTGCTGCCCGCTCTGCGAGGACTGCGAAGAGGACTGCGAAGAAGACGATGACGATGACGAAGAAGACGACGATTGCTGCGACGACTGTTGCTGTTGGCGTTGTTGCTGCTGTTGCTGTTGGCCGGTCATCTGCTCCAACTGCTTCTTCAGTTCCTCCGCCTCGCGGCGCAACAATTCCTGCTGCCACTTCTGCTGGAAGTTTTGACCCTGCTTCTGTTGCTGCT
>JAFDVT010000170.1 GCA_018268875.1 Acidobacteriota bacterium | reverse complement strand
TTCACCAGTTGCGGCGCGTGGCTGCATCCCGGCACGAGGATCGCGATCAACGTCAGCAACGGAATCGAATAACGCATGGTGATGGATCCCCTTTCCCTACGGGCAGTTGATGCGCACGAGGTTGTTCTTGATGTCGAGAGCCGGCCGCAGGTGCACCGGTTCCTTCATCGGGACGCGCACCAGTTCCGTACCCTTTTCGTCGGAGCCCGTGATGGTGTCCCCTTGCCGGCGGAACCTCGACACCATCATCTCGGTAGAGCCGAACATGCACAGCAGGCTCGCGAGGTCGGGGTCGTTCATGGCGTTGCGATACGCCTTCATCGCGGCTCCGGCACCGGGTCCGAAAAGTTGCCGGTTGAACGATTCGGGTACGTGGATCGGCGGAATGTAGTAAACGTTCGGTTCCAGGCCGAACTGCGGAAACAGCGGCAGGGCGATCTTTTTGATGTGGACCAGATAGTCCATCGGGTTGTCCGGCCTCGCTTCATCGTGTTTGGAAATCCAACCCGCGAGGCGGATCTTTCCGATGCAATTGACGAAGCACTGCGGCTGGATGCCTTGCTCGATCTTCGGAAAGCAGGCGATGCATTTTTCCGAAGTGCCCGTCATCGGATTGAAGAACACCTTCTTATACGGACATCCGCGAACGCATTCCTGGTAGCCGCGGCAGCGCCCCTGGTCGACGAGCACGATGCCGTCTTCTGGACGCTTGTAGATCGACCCGCGGGGGCAGGATGCGAGGCAGGCCGGGTACGTGCAATGGTTGCAAATCCTGGCGAGATAGAAGAACCAGTTCATGTGCGGCAGCGTGAGAAAGGCGCCGTGGTCCACTTGATTGGCGCAATCGTCCTCGCCGACGTTCGGGTACGCGTAGTCCTGCTGCTCGGGACGGAATCCCAATACACGTTCGCCGGCGGGCGCCGATTCGAAGATGGTCTGGCCTTCGTACCTCGAGCCGTTCCAGCTTTGCCCGTTGAGCATGTCGAGCAACTTGAGGTCGTAGGCCAGCGGATAGGAACCGTACGGCTTGGTCTCTACGTTGTTCCACAGCATGTATTCCTGGCCTTTGCCGGAGGTCCAGGTGGTTTTGCAAGCCAGCGTGCAGGTCTGGCACGCGATGCATTTGTTGGTGTCGAAGACCGCGGCAAACTGCCGTTTGGGGCGGCTCTCCGGATACCAGTACGACATCTCTCGGCCAAGTTGCCAGTTGTAGACGCGTGCCATTATTTTTCCTCTTTCTTTGAAATGAAGCCGCCAGCCAGGTAGCGCTTCATCGCATTCGATTCGTAGCTGGGCCGTATGCCCATGGCGGCGGGCCGCCACAAACTCTTCTTGTCGATGCCGCCGGGTTCGGCCTTGGTGATCTTGACGAAGGCCTCGCGCGGCGCGCCCGTGGGGCAATGGATATCGGGCTCAAAACCCTTGCGCATGCCCTGTCCGAACATCGCTTTGTGAACCAGCGAATCGGTCATCCAGGTGGGCTTCAGCCAGCCTCGCGTCGCCGATTGATGCGAACCCGAGCGGAACATCGCCTGATAGCCGGTGCGCGGGTTCTTCGCGAGGCCATCGGCGCGCGCCTTCTGCCCTTCGACGGATCCCGGGGTCGCGGTGTACATGTTGAACCACATGCGTGTGACGCCGCGCGGTGTGCCGGGATAGTAGCGGGCGCGGCACAGCAGCCTTGCGAACTCCATGTTGCGCTTGTCCTTCTGCCAGCCACGGAACGGCCTGTCCTCAGGATCGGGATCGATCCACACATAGTCGCCGTCTTCAATCGCGATCTCTTTGGCGTCCGAAGGATTGATATCGACGTAGCCTTCGGTGACAAACGGACTGCGCTTGTCATGCCGGTAAAGGTCGCCGAATGGCCCGAACAGCACGGCGATCATGTCCGTGTCGATCGGCGTGGTGTGCGACCCGTGCCGGTATTTTGGCGTGTGGAAGATGAACTTGAAGCCATCCTTCATCAGCGGATGCTTGGTCTTCTTGGTCTCGTCCCAGGTGAGAACGACGTTCCTTCCGCAACGGGTTTCGCAGGAAAGATCGTCGCGCTTCACGCCGTACTGTTCCGGCCCTTCCGGCCGCAGCGCCTCGTGTTTGGCCGACACGATGACGTTCGGTTCATAGAAAGTGGAATCGACGGGTTCGCGATGTACGGGCAGGTTCTCGCCGGCGGCGATGAACTCATCCTCTTCGCGGTAAAACTCCAGGCGGCCCGACTTCGTGTACCAGGGAATGGAATCCGTCACCTGGTCATACCCGACCGACTTGGGCGACGTGCGGCTGTTCATCAACGCCGGAATGCCCTGTTTGGCTTTGTCTTCGAGTTCGCTGAACCGGTATCCCTTGGTGTTGGTGCTGTTGTCGAGAATCCGCTGCAGATGGACATCGGTGCGGCCTTCGCGAACGAACTTCCAATAATCGAGGAACCGGTTGTCGCCGGTGAGTTTCGCGAGCTTCGAACACACCAACGCCTGCACTTCGATGTCGCCCATGGTGTTGAAGGCGCGTTTCATCGGCGTGCGAGGGAAGGTGACCAGGAACGGGTTGGTCACCGAGGCGGTCATGTCCGGATGCTTCAGTTCGAACCAGGCGTCGACGCCGAACACGATGTCGGCCCACTCGCAGGACGAGCTCCACCACCATTCGTTCACCGCCACCATTTCGATGCGCGGCAGTACGTTGACCACGGTGTTGAAGTGCCATTTGAC